>NZ_RZPI01000008.1:0-27925 GCF_003998715.1 Mesorhizobium sp. M7A.F.Ca.CA.002.15.2.1 | reverse complement strand
CCCAGAAGGAGATCAAGGATTTCGCGACTTCCCTACCGCCCGAGCAGGTCGCAACCAAAATGACGATGCTGGTGCAGGGAATGTTCGATCACATGGACGCCGAGCGTTCGCACGTGATCTCCGGCATCTCCCGCTATGCCCACAAACAGCTGGAAATGGCGGCACAGTTGCGCAAGGAAGCATCCGAAGTGGACGCGCTGCGCGCCAAGGCCGATGCGGATCCGGACGAAGTAGAACGGCGAACCGATCAACTGAATTTCGCGACGCGAATTTTCAACGAACGCGTCCAGTCGCTGACTTATGTCTGCGATGTGCCGACGATAATCGAGCAGCGGCTTTACCAGTTGTCGAAGACTGTCTCGGAAACGCTCATCGTGAAGAAATAGACCTTGGCCGCCTGTCTCACGACTCTCTGCCAGGCAGCACACGCCAGCGCTGCACGAAATAACCGGGATGCGTCTCGATCCACCTTGCCACCAGCGGCTGCGCCTGCATGAAGGCAGTCCCGGGATTCATCGCCAGACCGTCTACCATTTCCTCGCGTTGTTCGCAGGTCCGCGGTCCATCCGTCAGGCAGACCATCATAACGAGTGTGTAAAGCATTACCCCTTTTCCCCATCGAATTCCCGAACCCATACCCGGGAGAGTTCCGAACAGTCTGCAGGGGTTGCACATACAGATCGCTTACGGTGTGAAAGGACGTGGCCCCCGCTCTTTCGCACTGCAACATAACATATCGCTTATATAATACCAACGAGCGCGGGCGTTCTCCACCGGACTTTCATCCGTTGCGCTCGTGCAGTGTCATCCAGCCTTGTCTGGATACAGCTTTCCGAAAAGGGGCAGGTACATTGCGCCCTTGCGCATCAGGAAATCGTTGAATGTGGCCATCGCCGGCGAGATTGCGTGATCGGTTCGCATCACCGAGAACCATTGTCGGCGGATCGGCATGCCGACAACGTCGAGGATGACAAGCCGGCCTGCCTCGGTTTCCGCAGCGATGGTGTGAGCAGAGATGAAGGCGATGCCCAGACCAGCCATCACCGCCTGCTTGATCGTTTCGTTCGAGGCCATCTCGACACCGAGGTCGTCGATGCGCCCAGGCACGTCGCTCAGGAATATTTCCAACGAGATACGGGTTCCGGAGCCGGGCTCGCGAATAAGGAAATGCTCCTCGGCAATCCGCTCCTTGGAGATATCGCGCGCCGCCACCAAGGGATGGTCGGGCGGCGCGATGATGACCAGCGGATGATCACCGAAGACCGAAGCACGCACCGGAACCTCTTTCGCCGGACGCCCCATCAGCGCGATATCGATGTCGTGGTTCCTGAGGTTGTCGATCGTCTGGGCACGATTGCCGATGGCAAGCCGCATGTCGATGTCGGGATGGTCCTTCATGAACGCAGCCATCAGCCGCGGCGCGAAATATTTGGCTGTGGAAACGACGCCGAGCCTCAAGCTGCCGGTGCGTACGCCCTTGATGGCATCCATCTTGTCTTCGAGCAAACCGAGATGCTCCTCGATAACCTGCGCTGTCTCGACGAAAGCCAGACCTGCGGCAGTGGGACGCATGCCGTCCGACGTTCGGTCGAACAGAGCCAGCTGGAATTCTTCCTCCACTTGTCGCAGTTGGATTGTCAGCGCTGGAGGAGACAGGCCTAACATCTTGGCTGCGCTGACAATTTTGCCGCACTTGATGATTGCCTGGACGGTCTTGAAATGCTTGAGCGTGAGGTTTCTCATGTCGCATACTAAGTTATTTTTACTGACCAGGTAAAGTTATTGAATTTTACTTATCGTGTGACGTTTGTTTCCATTCCTCCAGTCCAGCCGCTCCGAGGAGATGCGGCCGGAGGGGAGGTTACGATGCCAGCGGCAACGCTCGACGCTTTTCTGAACTCCTATCTCGGCCAGCCAGACGAATTCCGCTCGGCCGTTGTGACGACCGTCCGTCAGTTGACACAGGCCGCCATCAAGGTCCGCAACACCATCAACCAAGGGGTGCTCGGCGCCGCCTTTGCCGAGACCCGTGGCGCCAATGCCGACGGCGACGTCCAGAAGGATCTCGACGTCTTCTCCGACGACATCTTCCTCGACGCCATGCGCCGTGCGCCGGTGGCGCTTTACGCCTCCGAGGAGCTGGAGCAGCCAGTCCTGCTCGACAGGCAAGCGCCACTCGCCATTGCGATCGACCCGCTCGACGGCTCTTCCAACATCGACACCAACGTGTCGATCGGAACGATCTTCTCGCTCCTGACCGCAACTGGCGCGCCGGACGCTGATCCGGCCGCCTCTTTCTTGCAGGCGGGCGTGAACCAGCTAGGCGCCGGTTTCTTCATCTATGGGCCGCAGCTGGCACTCGTCCTGTCGCTCGGCAGCGGCACGCATGTCTTCGTCTTCTCGACAAGGCTCGGCACCTTCGTCCAGGCCTATGAAAGCCGGATCATTCCGCAACGCACTCAGGAGTTCGCCATCAACGCCGCCAACTACCGGCACTGGGACGAGGCTGTGCGGCTCTATGTCGACGACTGCCTGGAGGGCACCGAAGGACCGCGCGAGAAGGATTTCAACATGCGCTGGATCGCCTCTCTGGTCGCCGACTGTTACCGCATATTGATGCGCGGCGGCGTTTTTCTCTACCCCGGCGATCGGCGCAAGGGCTATGGTCAGGGACGGCTGCGCCTCGTCTACGAGGCCAACCCGATCGCCTATCTCATAGAGCAGGCTGGTGGTGCCGCCACCGACGCGATCACCCGCATCCTGGAAATCGAGCCCGAGAGCCTGCATCAGCGCGTGCCGATGATCTTCGGGTCGGCGCGGGAAGTCGCGCGCATCACGCGCTACCACACAGAGCCGAGCAACATCGGTGAGCGTGCGCCGCTGTTCAGCCGCCGCGGCCTGTTCAGAGCCTGAGCTGCACCATGTCAGCCAAGCACCCCATCATCACCATCACCGGGTCGTCGGGCGCCGGCACGACCTCGGTCAAGCGCATCTTCGAGCTGATTTTCCGGCGCGAGAACATCGAGGCCGCTTTCATCGAAGGCGACGCATTTCACCGCTACGACCGCGCGGCGATGAAGGCAAAGGTGGCCGAGGAGGAAAAGGCCGGCAACCCGAACTTCACCCATTTCAATGCCGCGGCCAACGAACTCGGAATTCTCGAAGAGGTGTTCGCGGAATATGGCCGTCGCGGAACCGGCAAGACCCGCACCTACATTCATGATGAGGAAGAGGAAAAGCAGCACGGCACGCCACCGGGAACCTTTACCGAATGGCGCGAATTCGCTCCCAGCGACCTGCTCTTCTACGAGGGGCTGCACGGCTGTGTCGTCACCGACACGATCAATCTGGCCAAGCATGCGGATCTCAAGATCGGCGTCGTGCCGGTCATCAATCTCGAATGGATCCAGAAGATCCATCGCGACCGTTCGACACGCGGCTATTCCACCGAGGCGGTGATGGACGTGATCCTGCGCCGGATGCCCGACTATGTCCGCTACATTGTCCCGCAATTCTCGCAGACCGCCATCAACTTCCAGCGCGTGCCGATCGTCGATACGTCCAACCCGTTCATCGCGCGCTGGATTCCGACACCCGACGAATCGATGCTGGTTATCCGCTTCGCCAATCCGCGCGGCATCGATTTTCCGTATCTGCTGTCGATGATCCACGACTCGTTCATGTCGCGGCCAAATTCCATCGTGGTGCCAGGCAACAAGCTCGATCTTGCCATGCAGCTGATCCTGACGCCGCTCATCCTGCAATTGGTTGAACGCAAGAGCCGTGTGTCGTGAGGAGGATGCAATGACCAGCCAAACAGCACTGAAGCCCGTCACCACAACCGCTCTCGTCTCTGAGCGCGACATGGCGAACGCCATTCGCGCGCTGGCGATGGACAGCGTCCAAAAGGCGAATTCGGGTCATCCCGGCATGCCGATGGGCATGGCCGATGTCGCAACGGTGCTGTTCAACCGCTTCATCAATATCGATCCGTCGAGACCGGACTGGCCCGACCGTGACCGTTTCGTGCTTTCAGCCGGCCACGGCTCGATGCTGCAGTACGCGCTGCATCATCTGCTCGGCTACGAAGACATGCAGGTCGAGGAATTGCAGCGATTTCGGCAGCTGGGCAGCCGCACCGCCGGACATCCGGAATACGGCCATGCGCTTGGCGTGGAGACCACCACCGGACCGCTTGGACAGGGCATTTCCACGGCGGTCGGCATGGCGCTGGCGGAACGCATGCTTGCCGCCCGCTACGGTGCCGATCTGGTCGATCATCATACCTATGTGATTGCGGGCGACGGCTGCCTTCAGGAGGGAATCAGTCACGAGGCGATAGATCTCGCTGGTCACCTGAAGCTTTCCCGCCTGATTGTCTTCTGGGACGACAATGCGATTTCCATTGACGGGCCGACCTCCCTCTCCACGTCGATGGACCAGCCGGCGCGCTTCAAGGCCGCCGGCTGGGATGTCCAAAGTGTCGCCGGGCACGACATGGCAGCAGTCGCCGCGGCAATCGAGGCGGCGCGGCGGTCGGATCGGCCATCGCTGATTGCCTGCCGCACAGTGATCGGCATGGGTGCCCCCAATCTCGGCGGTTCGGAAAAGACGCACGGCGCACCGCTGGGTGAAGCAGAGATCGCCGCGACACGCGAAAACATCGGCTGGGCCCACGCGCCGTTCGAGGTGCCGGATGATATCCTTTTCGCCTGGCGCGAGATTGCCGGTCGCGGCGAAGCGATGCGGCGCGCCTGGGAGCAGCGGCTTGCCGCCTCGCCGCGACGCGAGGCTTTTGAAAACGCCGTCGCCGCCGAACTGGCCGACACGGTCTTCGACGCGCTCGAAGCCTTTCGTCGCGAACATGTCGAGAAGGCAACCAAGGTGGCGACGCGAAAAGCCTCCGAAATGGTGCTGGAGGCCATCAACGGCGCAACGGAATTGACCGTCGGCGGCTCGGCCGATCTGACGCACTCGAATCTGACGATCACCAAGGGCATGAACCGCATTGCGCCGAGTGACTATGCCGGCCGCTACATTCACTACGGCATTCGTGAACACGGCATGGCGGCCGCCATGAACGGCATCGCGCTGCATGGAGGGTTCGTGCCCTATGGCGGTACGTTCCTGTGCTTCGCCGATTATGCGCGCGGCGCGATGCGGCTCTCGGCGCTCATGGGCCAGCGCGTCATCTATGTGATGACACACGATTCCATCGGCCTCGGCGAGGACGGCCCGACGCACCAGCCGGTCGAGCACCTGGCGATGCTGCGTGCCACGCCCAATCTCAACGTCTTCCGTCCGGCGGATGTCATCGAAACGGCGGAGTGCTGGGAACTCGCGCTGAAGAGCAAGGATCGGCCGAGCGTGCTGGTGCTGTCGCGCCAGAACCTGCCGATGCTGCGTCGGTCGCACAGTGACGAGAACCGCTCCCGCCAGGGTGCCTACGTCCTGCGCGAACCAGCCGAGCACCGTGCCGTCACCCTGATCGCCACCGGCTCGGAGGTCGAGATCGCGGTTGCTGCCGCCGAAAGGCTGGAGACCGAGCATGGCGTCGCCGCCGCCGTCGTGTCGATGCCGTGCTGGGAGCTTTTCGAGGAGCAGGAAAGAGCCACCCGCAAGGCCGTCCTCGGCTCGGCGCCGCGCGTCGCGGTCGAAGCGGCAGCCCGGCTGGGCTGGGACCGCTGGATCGGCGAGACCGGCGCTTTCGTCGGCATGACCGGCTTCGGCGCCAGCGCCCCTGCCCCCGACCTCTACCGGCATTTCAACATAACGTCCGAAGCGGTTGCTGCAGCGGCGCTGAAGCTCATCATCTAGGAGGATTCACAATGGCTCGCATCACCCTTCGCCAGCTTCTCGACCATGCCGCCGAGCACGGCTACGGCGTACCGGCATTCAACATCAACAACATGGAACAGGGCCTCGCCATCATGGAAGCGGCCAAGGCCTGCGACGCGCCTGTCATCATCCAGGCTTCGCGTGGCGCCCGGACCTATGCCAACGACATCATGCTGGCCAAGATGATGGAGGCGCTGACCGAAATCCACCCAACCATCCCGCTATGCATCCATCAAGACCACGGCAACAGCGAGGCCACCTGCCTTTCCGCGATCCGCCACGGCTTCACCTCGGTGATGATGGACGGATCCTTGATGGCGGACGCCAAGACGCCGGCAAGCTACGACTACAACGTCGCCATAACCGAACGCGTCGCACGTATGGCGCATTGGGTCGGCGCTTCCGTCGAAGGCGAACTGGGCGTGCTCGGCTCGCTGGAAACCGGCCAAGGCGAGGCCGAGGATGGCCACGGCGCCGAGGGCGCGCTCTCCCACGACCAGCTCCTGACCGATCCCGATCAGGCGGTCGACTTCGTGACCGCAACCCAAGTCGACGCGCTGGCGATTGCCTGCGGCACCTCGCACGGTGCCTACAAATTCACCCGCAAGCCGGACGGCGACATCCTGGCCATGCAGGTGATCGAGGCGATCCACGAGAAGCTGCCCAACACGCATCTGGTCATGCACGGCTCTTCCTCTGTGCCGCAGGAGTTGCAGGACATCATCAACAGATACGGCGGCGAGATGCCCCAGACTTTTGGCGTCCCGGTCGAGGAGATCGAGCGCGGCATCCGCTACGGCGTGCGCAAGGTCAATATCGACACCGATTGCCGCATGGCCATGGCCGGGCAGTTCCGCCGCGTCGCGACGGAAGACCCGCGCGAGTTCGATCCCCGCAAATTCCTGAAGCCCGCCATGGATGCCTTGCGCGACCTTTGCCGGGACCGCTTCGAGCGTTTCGGTACGGCGTCCAACGCCTCGAAGATCAAGGTCATCGCCATGGACGAGATGGCGAAACGTTACGCCGCGGGAAAACTCGACCCCCAAATCGCAACCGCGAAAGCCGCCTGAGCAACAAACAGGAGACCTGTCATGAACAAGATCGACATACTGCCAGCGGGGACGCTCAAGGAAGGCAAGGAGCGCTACAAGTCAGGGGTCATCCCCTACAAGAAGATGGGCTACTGGGAGCCTGACTACAGGCCCAAGGAAACCGATCTGATCGCCATGTTCCGGATCACGCCGCAACCCGGTGTCGACCACGAGGAGGCGGCAGCCGCCATCGCCGGTGAATCCTCCACCGCGACGTGGACCGTGGTGTGGACCGACCGGCTGACAGCTTGCGAGCTCTATCGCGCCAAGGCGTTCAGATCCGAGCCGGTGCCGAACACCGGTCCCGGAACCAAGACCGAGCAACAGTACTTCGCCTACATCGCCTACGACCTCGACCTGTTCGAGCCGGGCTCGATCGCCAACCTGACCGCATCGATCATCGGCAATGTGTTCGGCTTCAAGGCAGTCAAGGCGTTGCGGCTGGAAGACATGCGTATCCCGGTGGCGTATCTCAAAACCTTCCAGGGGCCGGCGACCGGCATCGTGGTGGAGCGTGAGCGGCTCGACAAGTTCGGCCGGCCGCTGCTCGGCGCAACGACGAAGCCGAAGCTCGGCCTGTCGGGACGCAATTACGGGCGCGTCGTTTATGAAGCGCTGAAGGGCGGCCTCGACTTCGTCAAGGACGACGAGAATATCAACTCGCAGCCCTTCATGCATTGGCGCGACCGCTTCCTCTACTGCATGGAGGCCGTGAACAAGGCGTCGGCCGCCACCGGCGAGGTCAAGGGCCATTATCTCAACGTCACCGCCGGCACGATGGAGGAGATGTACGAGCGCGCCGAATTCGCCAAGCAACTTGGCTCCTGCATTGTGATGATCGATCTGGTCATCGGCTACACGGCGATCCAGTCGATGGCCAAGTGGGCACGCCGCAACGACATGATCCTGCACCTGCACCGTGCCGGCAACTCGACCTATTCGCGCCAGAAGAACCACGGCATGAATTTCCGCGTCATCTGCAAATGGATGCGCATGGCCGGCGTCGACCACATCCATGCCGGCACGGTGGTCGGCAAGCTGGAAGGCGACCCGCTCATGATCAAGGGATTTTATGACACGCTGCGCGAGGAGCGCACGCCGCAGAACCTCGAAACCGGGCTGTTCTTCGATCAGGAATGGGCCTCGCTCAACAAGGTGATGCCCGTTGCCTCGGGCGGCATCCATGCCGGCCAGATGCACCAGTTGATCCACTATCTCGGCGAGGACGTCATCCTGCAGTTCGGCGGCGGCACGATCGGCCATCCGGACGGTATCCAGGCAGGCGCGACGGCCAATCGCGTCGCCTTGGAAGCGATGATCCTGGCCCGCAACGAGGGGCGCGATTATTTGCGCGAAGGGACCAAGATCCTCGAACAGGCGGCCAGATGGTGCACGCCGCTGAAGGCTGCCCTGGAGACCTGGAAGGACGTCACCTTCAACTACGAATCGACCGACACGGCCGACTTCGTGCCAACCGCAACGCCCAGCTTCTAGACGAAAGGAACCGTCGTCATGATGACCAATCCGGGAAACAAGGTCACACAGGGGCAGTTCTCGTTCCTGCCCGACCTGACCGACGAGCAGATTTCGGCGCAGATCAAATACGCGCTGAAGAACCATTGGGCGGTCAGCGTCGAGTACACGGACGATCCGCATCCGCGAAACACCTATTGGGAAATGTACGGCAACCCCATGTTCGACTTGAAAGATCCGGCGGGCATACTGCTCGAGGTCAATGCTTGCCGGAAAGCCTGTCCGAACATGTATGTGCGGGTAACCGCCTTCGATTCGACCAAAGGCTGGGAAGCGCCGCGCATGTCGTTCATTGTCAACCGGCCGCCCAGCGAACCCGGGTTCCGGCTGCTGCGCCAGGAGCGTGACGGCCGCAGCCAGGGTTATTCGATCGTGCCTTATGCGACCGACAGGCCCGAAGGCGAGCGGAGCTAGCCGAACCATGCTGAACGCGATGACAAAGGACGCTGCCGCACAAGACGCGACGGTTGATCTGCAGGCCGAGTTCGAGGCGTCCAACATCGACGAGGTGATGGACAAGCTCGACCGAGAACTCGTTGGCCTGAAGCCGGTCAAGACCCGCATCCGCGAGATCGCCGCCCTCCTCCTGGTCGACCGGCTTCGCCGCAGGTTCGGACTGACATCGGGCGCGCCGACGCTGCACATGAATTTCACGGGAAATCCTGGCACCGGAAAGACCACGGTGGCGCTGAGGATGGCCGAAATCCTGCATCGTCTGGGTTATGTCCGCGAAGGCCACATGGTCGCCGTGACTCGCGACGATCTCGTCGGCCAGTATGTGGGCCACACCGCGCCCAAGACCCGCGAGGTGATCAAGCGTGCCATGGGCGGCGTGCTTTTCATCGACGAGGCCTACTATCTCTACAAGCCAGAGAACGAACGCGACTACGGCCAGGAATCGATCGAAATCCTGCTGCAGTGCATGGAGAACAACCGTGACGATCTGGTTGTGATCCTTGCCGGCTACAAGAACAAGATGGACCGCTTCTTCGACAGCAATCCCGGCATGCGTTCGCGCATCGCCCACCACCTCGATTTCCCTGACTATGGCGTCAGCGAACTGAAATCGATCGCCGAGATTATGCTCGCGGAGCAGAATTATCGCCTCAGCGAGGCGGCGTCCCAGGCGCTCGAAGAGTATCTTCCGATCCGCATGAGGCTGCCGCATTTCTCCAACGCGCGTTCGGTTCGCAATGGGCTCGACCGGGCGCGGCTGCGGCAGGCCAACCGGCTTTTCGCATCGCGCAGCCGGGTGTTGACCAAGGCCGATCTTATCACCATCGAGGAATCCGACATTCGCGGCAGCCGCGTGTTCGCGGAAGGGAAACTGGAAGGCGAACCGGAGACGAAGATGCGCTGACACGACGAAGCGGCCGGCGCAGCGACCAACACCGCAGACAGAATTGGAGACGACGACCATGGTCACCGGGACAATCATCGCACCCTCCGTGCTTTCCGCGGATTTCTCGCGGCTCGGCGACGAGGTCGAAGCTGTCGTGCGGGCGGGTGCCGACTGGATCCATCTCGACGTGATGGACGGCCACTTCGTGCCCAACATCACCTTCGGTCCGCCGGTGATCAAGGCGATCCGCGACCGAACGGACAAAATCTTCGACTGCCATCTGATGATCGCGCCGGCCGACCCCTATCTGGCCGCCTTCGCCGACGCCGGTTGCGACATCATCACGGTGCATGCAGAGGCCGGGCCGCATCTCGATCGTTCCCTGCAGGCGATCAAAAATCTCGGCAAGAAGGCCGGCGTATCGCTGAATCCTTCGACGCCGGAGAGCGTCATCGAATATGTGCTCGACAGGCTCGATCTGGTGCTTCTGATGACGGTCAATCCAGGCTTCGGCGGCCAGGCCTTCATTTCCGCGGTCATCGAGAAGATCAGGCGAATCAAGGCATTGGTTGGCCACCGCCCGATTGACATCGAAATCGATGGCGGCGTCACGGCCGAAACCGCCCCGCTGGTCGCCGCGGCCGGCGCCAATGTGCTGGTCGCCGGGTCGGCCGTGTTCAAGGGGGGCACCGAGGCGGCCTACCGCGCCAACATTGGAACCATCCGACAGGCGGCCGACGGTGCGATCCGGAAAGCCGCGTAAACCATTTCATCGGAGGCAAGCATGGCGGCCGTTCCCCCTGTCTGCGATTTCGGCTGGCGCGCGATCGATGCCGTTTTGCCCGGCGTCGACGGCAGGTCGCATTCGATCCTCAGCCAGGCCGGCCCGAACGGCCTGGTCGTGGCCTTCATCTGCAATCACTGCCCTTATGTGAAGGCGGTGATTTCACGTATCGTGCGCGATGCCAACGACCTCAAGGCCGAAGGTATCGGCTTTGTCGCAATCAACTCGAACGATGCCGACACCTACCCGGAGGATTCCTTCGACCAAATGAAGCTCTTCGCCACGACGAACGGCTTCAGCTTCCCTTACCTGCACGACCAGCGCCAAACTGTAGCGCGCGATTACGTGGCGGTGTGCACTCCCGATTTCTTCGGGTTCAACAGCGAGTTGGGATTGCAATATCGCGGTCGGCTGGACGCCTCGCGACGAGAAGCCGGAGCGCCCGGGCTGAGACGCGATCTGTTCGAGGCGATGAAGCAGGTTGCCCGAACCGGCGACGGGCCGCTGGACCAGGTCGCCTCGATCGGCTGCTCGATCAAGTGGAAGGATGACGCATGAACGTCGGCGCAGGTAGGCCGCTTCGATCGCCGAAGGCGATCCTGTTCGACCTCGACGGCACGCTGGTCGACTCGGCACCGGACATAGCGGCCGCCGTCAACGAATTGCTGGCCAGCCGCGATCTGCCGCCGCTGCGCCTGGACCGGGTCAAGGCCATGATCGGCGGCGGTGTCAGGAAACTGATCGAGCGAGCCTTCGCGGCATCGGGAGCGCCACTGCTCGGCAACGCTCTCGATGAGGCAAACCGCGTCATGGCGCCTATCTACCGCCGGCACCTGACCGGCCTGACAAGGCTGATGCCTGGCGTCAGGGAGGCCCTCACCCACTTTCATTTGGGCGGAGTAAGCATGGGGGTGGCAACCAACAAACCGCAGTTGGCGACCCGCGAAATCCTGCTTCATTTCGGATTGACGGAATATTTCGGTGCGATCGTCGGCGGAGACGCGGTGACATACCTGAAACCGGCGCCCGATGCCCTGCTGCTGGCGTTGGCACAACTAGGCGTCGACCCGGGTGACGCGCTGCTGGTCGGAGACAGTGGCGCTGACCTGGGCGCCGCACGCGCCGCCGGCATGCCCGTCATTCTGCTGCGTGGCGGCTACAGCCACATTCCGGTGGAAGAGCTTGGCGCCGATCTTGTTTGCGACAGCCTTTTCGATCTGCCTTCGGCAATGCAGGGGCTGCAAGCCGATGCGTGATCGAGGCGAACGCCGGCCGAACGCAAGTTCGAACGGCCGGCGGCGCGCTATTTCGAGAATTGCTTCAGATAGGCGATGACATTGGCGATGTCTTCGTCCTGTTTGAGGCCGACAAACGCCATCTTTGTTCCTTTGACCATGGCCTTGGGATCGTGAAGGTAAGTCTTCAGCGTGGGTTCATCCCATTTGACGCCGGACTTGCCTGCCGCGACCATCGCCTGAGAATAGCTGAACCCCGGGTGCGTGCCGGCTGTTCGGCCGATGACGCCGTTCAACGACGGGCCGACCTTGTTCTTGTCCTGGTCGGCGACATGGCAGACCTTGCATTTGGCGAAGACCTTCTCACCCGCCGCCGCGTCCTGTGCCTGGGATTGGCTCGCGATGAAGGGCACAACGGACATGACTGCGAAAAATGCGATTGCGCGCATGGTATTTCCTCATTGATCGTCTGGGTGCCCTGGACGATTTGTGCATGCCGATCCTTTGATCCGTCGGCATGCGCCTTACGCGGTGGCGTGGAAATTCCGCTTCTCCCGTGGAGCCGCGCCACGTCACCTGGAAGCTAATCGGCATGTTGTGAAAGTCAATCGTACAAAGGTTTAGAGGCCTGGGTGCTCAAGGATCCTGTCCATTCGTCTTTGTTGACGGCTATTGGGCGAGCGCGTAGCTTGACCTCATTCCGGTTTCTCCATTGGCACCTTGAGAAATCCGGCAAGTGGCGGTTTTGTCCTGGCTCCTGGTTGGGCTGGACTCGCCGAGATGGGCGTTTGGGAACGCGCAAGAGGTGCTGAATGGACATGGTCGATCTCATATTGACGGTTTGCCTCAGCGCCAATCCGAGCAATTGCCGAGACGAACATCTCTATTTCGAGAGCCGCGGCACCCTGTTCCAATGCATGTTCCTTGCCCCCAGCGAAATCGCGAAATGGTCTCAAGAACACCCGACCCTCAAGGTCATGCGCTGGAAATGCGCATTTCCGAGCAAGGAACGAGCCATCTGATTTGGCAGCGCGGAACCCTGGGGAGGAGGTGTCATGATGGTTTCACGGCGCATGACGTTGCGTCTGGCGGTTCTCGGGACAGCCGCTGTTCTTGCTACCAGGCCAGCCGTTGCGGCAGCCAGGATTCGCCTCGGTGTGCTGAAGTTTGGAACCGTGAGTTGGGAACTCGATACGCTACGGCAGCACAAGTTCGATGCCGCGAACGGGATCGATCTGGAGATCATCGACTTCGCCGGCGAGGATGCAACCAACGTCGCGATGCAGGCTGGCGCGATCGACATGATCGTTTCCGACTGGCTGTGGGTCTCGCGCCAGCGCTCCGAAGGCGGCGACCTCACATTGTTCCCCTATTCCACCGCCGTGGGCGCGATCATGGTGAAGGAGGGTTCACCGATCCGGACGGTCGCCGATCTCAAGGACAAGAAGATCGGCGTCGCCGGCGGCCCGCTCGACAAGAGTTGGCTGCTGATACAAGCGCTGACCAGACGCGATCTCGGCGTCGACCTGTCGGCAACCAGCGACATCGTCTTTGGCGCGCCGCCGCTGATTTCGGAAAAGGCGATACAGGGCGAACTCGATGCAGTGCTGAATTTCTGGCATTTTTGCGCCCGTCTCGAGGCCAATGGCTTCCGTCGATTGATCGGCGTGAATGACGCGGCAAAGACGCTTGGGGCTCTGGGACCCGTGTCGGCGCTCGGTTACGTCTTCCATGACCAATGGGCGAACGAGAACCCCGATGCCGTCAGGGGGTTCGTGAGGGCGTCCGCGCAAGCCAAAGACTTGCTGGCCAGATCCGATGACGAATGGCTGCGTCTGGCGCCGATCATTCGCGCGGAAGGCAAGGAACTGGAAAAACTGCGCGATCGCTATCGTCAGGGCATTCCCAGACGGTCGGTCGCCGAGGAAGCGGCTGACGCCGGCAGGCTATACCATGTGCTGGCGGCGATCGGCGGCGCGAAGCTGGTCGGCAGCGCGGCGGAGCTGGCGCCCGGCACATTCTGGCAGGAACCCTGGAAATGACCGCATCGGAAACCGACGGCACGCGTGATGCCCCGCCGAGCATGTCCGGCCGACGCAGCCTGGCGACGGCACTGGCGCCCGCGCTGACCGTAGCGGTTTCCCTGCTCGGGCTTTGCCTGCTGTGGAACCTTGCGGCAGGCGTCTGGCCAAGCCGTGCCTTTCCAGGACCTGGGCAGGTCTGGCAGGTGCTTCTCAGGGAGGCTGCGAGCGGCGACCTCTTTTACCATCTCGGCGTGACCCTCGGCCGGGTCGCCGCAGCATATATCGTCGCAATGATCATCGGATCCGTCATCGGCGTTTTGCTCGGCAGCTATCGTCGCGTCGACCGTTTTTTCAACCCGTGGGTGATCCTGTTCCTCAACATCCCGGCGCTGGTGGTCATCGTCCTCGGCTACATCTGGTTCGGCCTCAACGAGGCGGCGGCGATCGGCGCGGTGGCGGTGAACAAGATCCCGAATGTCGTGGTGACGATGCGTGAAGGCGCCAGGACGCTTGATCCAAGTTATGCCGAGATGGCCACCGTCTATCGCTTCGGCCGCCTTGATCGCATCCGCCATATCCTGCTGCCGCAATTGCAGCCCTATCTTGCCGCCGCGTCGCGATCCGGCATCGCCCTCATCTGGAAGATCGTCCTGGTCGTCGAACTGCTCGGCCGCTCGAACGGTGTCGGCTTCCAGATCCATCTCTATTTCCAGCTTTTCGATGTCGCCGCCATTCTTGCCTACACGCTGGCTTTCGTGGCGGTGATGCTTGTCATTGAACTTCTCCTGGTGCAGCCCGTTGAACGACATGCAACCCGTTGGCGCCGTCGTCCCGCTTAAGGTCGACATCGCCGAAAAGACCTTCAGGTCCGCGCGAGGCGTCTCGATCACGGCGCTTCAGGACCTTTCCTTCGAGGTCCGGCAAGGCGAATTCGCCTGCTTGCTTGGACCGTCGGGCTGCGGCAAGACCACGACGCTGCGTATCCTGCTTGGCTTGGACAAAGACTTTTCCGGCTCCTTCCAGTTGCCGCAAGGAGGTTCGAACCGCATCGCCGCCGTATTCCAGGAACCGACCCTGCTGCCGTGGCGAACGGTGGAGCAGAATGTCAGGCTGGCGTTGCCGAAAAGCTTGAGGGCGAAAAATCTCGACGGGCTGTTCGACACGCTCGGCCTCGCGGCCATGCGCTCGCTCTATCCTGCCGAACTGTCGCTCGGCCTTGCGCGCAGGGCAGCACTTGCCAGGGCTTTCGCCACGGAGCCGGCGGTGCTTTTCCTGGACGAACCCTTTGTCTCGCTCGACGAACAGACCGCCGAGCGGCTTCGGCATCTGCTTTTGACCGTGTGGTCGGCACGGCCCACGACCGCCTTGATGGTGACCCACAATCTACGCGAGGCACTGATGCTCTCGGACCGCATCATCGTGCTCGCGCCGCGGCCAACCCATGTGCTCGGCGTGTTCGACGTACGGTTGCCACGGCAACATCGCAATTCGCAGGTGATGAGCGACCTTCTGCGGTCGTTCCATCATAGATTTCCGGACGTCACCTGATCGCCTGCAGGTGAAATGCATATCGGAGGCCTTCATGTCGATCGATCGGCTAAGACGCAGGCTTGTGAGTGGCTTCGCCTGTACCGCCGCCAGCGCCGCCTTGATGCCGTGCTGCCTCGGACGAGCCGCGGCTGGCAACCTGGGATTCTCGCTCAGGCAGATCGCCGACGGCGTCTTCGCCTTCCAGGGCACGGATGAATTGATGACCGCCGCCAACGACGGTGCGATCTGCAATCTGGGCGCCGTCATCGGTACCGATGCGGTTGCCGTCATCGACAGCGGTGGCAGCCTGATCGAGGCGCACGCCTTTCTCGCCGCGATCGGAAAGGTAACCGCAAAGCCGGTTCGCTTCCTGGTCAACACCCACATGCACCCCGACCACATCTTCGGCAATGCGGCATTCCGGGAGATCGGCGCGACCATCGTCGGTCACCGCAATCTGCCGCGCGCCCTCGACGCGCGTGGCGCGTTCTATCTGCACAACTATCGCGAACAGCTTGGCGAGGCGCTGATGGAGGGGGTCGAGATCGTGTCGCCGACCAGGCTGGTCGACGATCACCTGCAACTCGACCTCGGCGGGCGCACGATCGAACTGCGGGCATGGAAGGCGGCGCACACCGACAACGACCTGACCGTATTCGATACCACGACCAGAACGCTCTTTGCCGGCGATCTGGTGTTCATGGGCTCCTTGCCGACGCTCGACGGATCACTGCTTGGATGGCTCCGCCAGATGGATGCACTCACCGCGATCGACGCCGCGCGCGTCGTTCCAGGTCATGGTCCTGTAACGGCCGACTGGCCACAGGCACTGGCGGGGGAGCGACGCTATTTCGAGGTTCTGGCGCGCGATATCCGCAAGGCGATCGCCGACGGAACGCCGCTGCGCGAAGCAGTCAAAACCGCAGGCGGAAGCGAACGGGACAATTGGCACCTGTTCGACGATTACAACGAGCGCAACGCAACGGCCGCATTTGCCGAACTCGAATGGGAATAGACGACGCCGACATGCGCCAGGCGGCCGTAAAGCACGGCGATTTGCCAAGGCGTCGCCAAAGGCTTATCCTCAACGCCAGCCTGGGCACCACCTCTCTTGCATTGGTGGAGGCATCGAAATGCAAAATCAAGCTTACTCGAGCCGGCAGCTCGCCTTGCCGCTCGCATCCGTTTTCACCGCGATCATCTTGACCATCGGCACGTTGCTCGGCTCCTCGGGAGCCGCCAACGCACAGCAAACAACCGCGTCCTCGGATAGAATCTGGCATGACTTGAAGGGCGACGTGTTCGGCGATCGGGCAATTCTGGTCGATACCGGCGTCGTCCGGATCGAAGCACCGAAGCGGGCGCAGGATGCCGCCATCGTGCCCGTCGATATCTATCTCGATCCAGCCAAGGCGCCAGACGGCATCAAATCCGTTACCTTGATCATCGATGCGAACCCTGCACCGGTGGCGGCAACGTTCCAGCTCGGCAAGGATGCCGGCGTGACGCATCTGTCGACGCGCGTGCGCGTCAACGACTATTCCTATCTGCGCGCCATCGCTGAGACGCAGGGTGGTCAACTCCATATGGTACAGACCTTCGTCAAGGCGTCAGGTGGCTGCTCCGCCCCTGCGGTCAAGAACCAGGACGAGGCCAACGCGACAATGGGTCAGATGAAGCTGCGCCAGTTCCCGCCCAAAGAGACGATGACCAAGACCGAGGAACTGCAGTTGATGATCCGGCACCCTAACAATTCGGGGCTGCAGCGGGATCCGCTGACCCAATATTTCATACCGGCGCATTTTGTCCAGAAACTGTCGATCTCCCAAGCCGGCCGGCCGATCCTCTCCATGGAAGGTGGAATATCGATTTCGGAAGACCCCAACTTCCGATTCGATTTCACCGTGCACGGCAATGGCGAAATCCAGGTTGAAGCGATCGATACGGACGGCAAAACATTTCGCAATCAGTGGCCGCTCGAGACAGCGGGACTCTGAAGTCTCGATATCTTGCGCTGGACTGCCGGGTGCTTGCCACTTGATCCCGAAAATGGAGCTCGTTCGGGAAGATCACGCCCGGGCAGAGGACGGAGCTCCATCCGGCTTCCGGATGGAGCAGGCTCTAAAAGCAGCGCACGTCGGCTTCCGACTGCGCGCGCTTCAATTCGGTACGGGCTGCCTTCGCCGGTGCGCTTTCGCGAAACAGCGCCGCGCTTTCGCCTGTGGTCAAAGACATGCTCTTGAAAGTCTCGGCTCTCTCATAGTGGTCGTAGGGAAGGATCGAGGCGATGACGTCGATCGAGCAGGAACAGCTTTCCAGCGCCTGACGTGTCTGGCCGTTCGTCTGCATGCAGCCGAGCACGTAGTCGGCGATCGTTGCTGTCGGGTAATCACCCGCGGCGCCCGCCGGGTTTGCGAAGGCCAGCGGCGCGGCAAGGAGCAGCGGCAAAGTCGAAAATCCAACATATCTGATCACGGGAAAACCTCCGGTTAGCCTAGGCGCGATGCGCCCAGTCGGGATCACCGTGGCAGTTGGCAACGTGCAGCAGAGTCAGTCAAGCGCCCATGGCTTCCGTATGCGACCAAAGGAGGAATGCGGGGCTTGTCGACCGTGGTTCCGCATGGCGGCTCCGTGGCCTGCTCCACGCCCCGACTCCAACGATCATCTCATGCTTGGCCCACTATCGATTCCCAATGGAGCACGCGCATGACCATGCCGAGACATCGAAGCGAATACCTCCAAATAAAATCAACGCTTAGGCGAAATGTAAAAATCAAAAAATAACTAAATTTTATGCGCCCCATCGTTATTTCGCGGTCATAAATACTTTATCTAACAAATACCGTCCTGCTTATTTTCTTATATTGCACCGCATCATTTACGATATTGCGGTGCAAAAACACCAGCAGGCTTTTTTGCTTGCCTAGCCTTTTACGATGACATAGCCTCACCCTGTTTCCGGCTTCAAGGGCGTCACCGTCATTAGGGAGCGGCGACAGTCTTTCGTAGGCCAAGGTGAGGTGGGCAGTAACGGTGCCCTCTGCACATCTGGCTTAGGTCGTGACACGCTGCCGGAAATATTTCCCCCCCGTGAATCGCTTGGGCAAGCCCTTGTGGGCTCAGCAAATGATTCATCACTATGAACCTCGGGAGGAATTCGGATGCGTGTACTTACGAAAGCTACCTATATTCTAACCACTGCGGCGTTTCTGTCGCTCGGCGCGGCCTATACGGCGTCGGCTAATGAGGACCTTGCAAAGCTGGCTTCGGATTCGAAGAACTGGGCAATGCAGACGGGTGACTACGCCAACACCCGCTATTCCAAACTCAACCAGATTACTGCGGACAATGTGAAGAACCTGCAGGTCAAGTGGACCTTTTCCACCGGCGTGCTACGAGGCCACGAGGGTGGACCGCTTATCATCGGCGATGTGATGTATGTCCACACGCCTTTCCCGAACAATGTCTTTGCGCTCGATCTCAAGAATGACGGGAAGATCCTTTGGAAGTACGAACCCAAGCAGGATCCCAACGTCATTCCGATCATGTGTTGCGATACGGTCAACCGTGGCGTTGCCTATGGTGACGGCAAGATCATTCTCAATCAGGCCGACACCACAGTCGTCGCCCTCGACGCGAAGACTGGCAAGGTCGTCTGGTCGGTCAAGAACGGCGACCAGACCGATGGCGGCAAAGGCGAATCTGGTACGGCTGCCCCCGTCGTCGTCAAGGACAAGGTGCTCATCGGCGTCTCCGGCGCCGAATTCGGCGTTCGCGGCTGGCTGGCCGCCTACAATCTGAAAGATGGCAAACTCGCCTGGAAAGCCTATTCGGAAGGTCCGGACGCAGACACCCTGATCGATCCCGAGAAGACCACGCAACTCGGCAAGCCGGTTGGCAAGGATTCCGGCACGAACACCTGGGAAGGCGAGCAGTGGAAGACCGGCGGCGGCACGACATGGGGATGGTATTCCTATGATCCCAAGCTGAACCTGGTCTATTATGGCACCGGCAATCCCTCGACGTGGAACCCGGTCCAACGCCCCGGCGACAATCGCTGGTCGATGACGATCATGGCCCGCGATGCGGATACTGGTGTTGCCAAATGGCTCTACCAGATGACCCCGCATGACGAATGGGACTATGACGGCATCAACGAGATGATCCTCGTCGATGGCATGGAGGTCAACGGCGCCAAGCACGACGTGCTGGTGCATTTCGATCGCAATGGTTTTGCCTACACCATGGATCGCGCCACCGGCGACCTTCTCGTCGCCAAGAAATACGATCCGGCCGTGAACTGGGCGACCGAAGTCGTCATGGACCCCAAGAGCGAACAGTATGGTCGCCCGCAGGTCGTGGCGAAATATTCGACCCAGCAGAACGGCGAAGACACCAACTCGACGGGCATCTGCCCGGCGGCGCTTGGAACGAAGGACCAGCAGCCGGCGGCCTATTCGCCGAAGACCGGGCTGTTCTATGTCCCCACCAACCATGTCTGCATGGACTATGAGCCTTACAAGGTGAGCTACACCGCCGGTCAGCCTTATGTTGGCGCCACCGTGTCGATGTATCCCGCACCTGGCGGCGACGGCAACATGGGCAACTTCATTGCCTGGGATGCGGCCAAGGGCGAGATCGTCTGGTCGAAGCCCGAGCAGTTCTCGGTGTGGTCGGGCGCGTTGGCGACAGATGGCGACGTCGTCTTCTACGGTACACTCGAAGGCTACATCAAGGCGGTCGATAAGGACGGCAAGGAACTCTACAAGTTCAAGACCCCGTCCGGCATCATCGGCAACATCACGACCTACGAGCAGGGCGGCAAGCAGTATATCGCCGTTCTGTCGGGCGTCGGTGGATGGGCTGGTATCGGCCTGGCAGGCGGCCTGCTTTCGCCTGACAACGCCGCTGCCTGGCATGGCGCCGTCGATCAGGGCCGCGCGCAAGGCGACCAAGCCGCTGTCGTTGGTACAGCTGGCCTGGGTGCCGTCGGCGGCTACGCGGCACTTGCCGACTACACGACGCTGGGCGGTCAGCTCACCGTCTTCGGTCTCCCGGATTGATGCGCTGGGAACCTTGAGCATGCCTCAGGTCTTGTGAGACCAAAGGCTTGAAGAACGAGAGCCCGGACATCCGGAAGCCATGGCCGGGCTCTCGATTCGGTTACGCACCCAAAAACACCGATCAATGCCGGTCGCGACAGCAAAACCGTGTCCATTGGCAAATGAAGGAAGCGTTTGAATGTCCGTTCGCATTGTAATTTCGGCTTTCGTCCTGGCTCTGCTGCCTCTGGCAAGCTCGAGCCTCGCCCGGGCCGACGACAGCATGGAAAAAGCCAAGGCGGTAAAGGAAGAAGGCGGCAAGTATTTGGATGCGGATGGAAATCCGACCTACAAGATCGAAAACGGAACCGTCGATTGGTACACGTTCAGCGGCTACCGCCGGTATCATTCCGATTGCCATGTCTGCCACGGACAGGACGCGACAGGTTCGAGCTATGCGCCGGCTTTGGTCAACAGCTTGAAAACCATGGATTACGCCACATTCCTCTCGATCGTCGCCGAAGGCCGCAAGAATGTCGGCGGCGGCAAGGAAAACGTCATGCCTGCCTTTGGCGACAACAAGAACGTCTATTGCTACCTGGACGATCTCTACGTCTATCTGCGCGCGCGCGCGGATGGCGCGGCGCCCCGCGGAAGGCCGCCCAAGCACGAAGACAAGGCCCAGGCGGCGAAGGATGCCGAAGCATCCTGCATGGGTGGATGACATGATCGGCCGCGATGCATTGAAGCTGCGCGTCGTTCTGCCGATCCTCGGCACACTCGCCTTGCTGCCGTCGAACGCGCATGCGCAAAGCGCCGGCCTTGGCGCGGCGGGAGAACTGGTCGACCCTGACATTCTGCGCGTCTGCGCCGATCCCTCGAATATGCCCTTCACCGACAAGAGCGGCGAAGGCTTCGAAAACAAGCTGGCCGAACTGGTTGCCGCGAAAACCGGGCGCAAGTCCGTCTCCTACACCTGGTTTCCCACGATCACCGGCTTCGTGCGCAATACGTTGGGGGCCAACCGATGCGACATCATCATGGGCTATGCCCAAGGCGATGAGCTGGTGCAGAACACCAACGCCTACTATCGCTCCGCCTATGTGCTGGTGCATCCGAAAAGCCACGATATGGAAGGCGTGGAAACGATCGAGGATCCCAGACTCACAGGCAAAACGATCGGCGTCGTTGAAAGCACGCCGCCAACCGCCAACATGGCCGCCAACAAGCTTCTGCGGACCGCCAAGATCTATCCGCTTGCGGTGGATACGCGCGTCACCCCATCAATGGGGGAGGTCATGATCAAGGACATGCTGGCACACAAGATCGATGCGGCGGTGCTGTGGGGACCGATGGCAGGTTACTACGCCAAGGAACTCGGAGCTGATGTGACGATCGTTCCACTGGTGAAGGAAAAAACCGGCTCGCGCATGTCTTACCGCATCACCATGGGCGTACGTCCGTCGGACCAGGAATGGAAGCGGACGCTCAACCGGGTGATCAGGGAAAACCAGGCGGAGATCACCAGGATCCTGCTGAGCTACAACGTGCCGCTGATCGACGAACACGACAACCTGATTACCCAATGAATGGAAGGGAGACTATTTTCGTGCTGGTCGCCGCGAGCCTTCTGGGTCTGGCCGAGCCGACATGGGCTGGCGACATCGCCGAACCCAGCGGTTTCCGGATGGACGACTATCGGGCGCCGGTGCCGCGGACGCTGCAAGGCGCGAGGGTGGTGACGACGGTGGAAGCGGAAGCGCTGTGGCGAGCGAAAAAGGCGATCTTCTTCGACGTGATGCCGGACACGCCCAAACCGGCCAATTTGCCGGCAGGGACGATATGGAGAGACAAGGTCAGAAAGGACATTCCAGGCAGCATATGGCTGGCCAATGTGGGATACGGCGCTATTTCGCAGGAGACCGCCAGCTATTTTCGCCAAGGCCTCGCGGCCAAGGCCGGGACGGACAAGTCGCGCACGGTTCTGTTCTACTGCATGACGAATTGCTGGATGTCGTGGAATGCGGCGAAACGGGCCGTCCAGTGGGGCTACAGTTCAGTGATCTGGTATCCGCTCGGCGCCGATGGATGGGAAGATGCAAACCTTCCACTGGAGGAGAAAAAACCCTACGCAACGAACAATTGAAATAAGGACTGCAATTATTCTCGATAGTTTGTTTTCAATTTTTCAAAACCTATTGTTTCATTTGTCCATTTTGAAACTTGATGGACGAGCCATTGCGTCGGTGCCCTGCAATGGTTGGCTAACGACAGGATCGGTCCCTTCGGGCTGGTATAAGAGGAGAAATGTCATGAAGAAGAACTGGAAAAAACCGACCATGTGTCAGGTTGCCGCTGGCTTCGAAATTTCACGGTATCTGCCTGCTGAAATTACTCCCAAGAAGTAGGCCGCAGAGGTGCGCGTCCCTGGCGACAGGGGCGCGCATCCCCTCGCCGCATGGGATTTCCGTGAAAGATTTTGACGCACGCAAAGCGCGCGGACTGTCGTTTGTGACTGCAAATTGCCTGCAGGTCAGAGAAGCCGGCGCGCGGGCATTTTCATGCATTTGAGGATAATCGGATCGGCGGCGGGCGGCGGCTTTCCGCAATGGAACTGCAACTACCGTCTCAGTCGTGCGGCTCGCAACGGCATGGCAAGCGTGCATCCACGAACCCAGTCAAGTGTCGCCGCCTCGGCGGACGGGTTGGGCTGGGTTCTTTTCAATGCCTCGCCCGACATTCGCCAGCAAATCGCTGCAACACCTGAATTACAGCCTGCGGGCGATGCGCCGCTGCGCTCGACACCTATTCGCGCTGTGGTGCTGACCAATGCCGACGTCGATCATATCGCCGGACTGCTCAGCCTGCGCGAGCGGCAGCCTTTCGCCATCTATGCAACGGCGCAGGTTCTGGCGACGCTGGAGGCGAATTCGATTTTCAACGTTCTCGATCCAGCGCTTGTGCCGCGGCGCATCCTGCCGCCGGCGAAAGAGTTGGCCATCTGCGACGCAGAAGGCCGCGATACCGGCGTAATGATCGAGCCCTTTGCCGTGCCCGGGAAGATAGCACTCTATCTGGAGGATAGAGACCATCCGGATGCCAATTTCAGCTCCGACGCAGGTGACACGATCGGAGTCCGAATTGCCGGCATCGGCAGCCGCGGCTCCGTCTTCTATATCCCAGGCTGCGCGCGCATCGATGCGCGGCTGCGCGCGCGTCTCACCGATGCCGCCTGTCTTTTGTTCGACGGCACGGTCTACACCGACGACGAGATGATCGTCGCCGGCGTCGGTCAGAAAACCGGCTCGCGCATGGGGCATCTGGCGATCTCGGGAGAATTGGGTTCGATTGCGGGCTTGGCCGATGTGAAGGTCGGCCGTCGCGTCTTCGTCCACATCAACAACACCAACCCCATCCTAGACGAGAATTCCGCCGAGCACGCGGCGGTCAAGGCGGCAGGCTGGGAAATCGCAAACGACGGTATGGAGATGGAATTTTGAGCGACTTCCGCGATGCAGCCAAAGGCGGACTCTCCACGAGCGCTCTCGAAGCCGTATTGAGGCAGGTTGGCGCCGAGCGCTATCACAATCGTCATCCCTTTCACCACAGGATGACCAGCGGCGCGTTGTCGAAGGCCGAGATGAAGGCTTGGGCGCTGAACCGCTATTGCTATCAGGCGGTCATCCCACGCAAGGATGCCATGATACTCGTACATGCCGAGGATCCAGCGTTTCGTGCCGCGTGGCGCAAGCGGATCGAGGATCATGACGGCGAGGACGGCTGGAGCGGCGGCATCGCGCGCTGGCTGTATCTGGCAACTTCACTCGGCCTGGACGCCGAGGCCGTGAAGAGCGAAAGGCTGGCACTGCCGGCGACACGCTTCGCGGTGGGCGCTTACCTTTCCTTTTGCACAAACCGGACGCTGTTCGAGGCGGTCGCGTCCTCGCTGACCGAGATGTTTTCGCCACTCATCATCGGCGAGCGGGTGCCGGCAATGCTGGCCAAATACGACTACATCACCGAGGATACGCTTGCCTATTTCAAGCAACGGCCCGAACAGGCCTCGCGTGACGCCGACTTCGCCCTTGCCTACGTGCTCAGCCACGCCGATACGGCGGAGCGCCAGCAGCAGGCAATCGATGCACTGGTGTTCAAATGCGATATACTCTGGGCCATGCTTGACGCGCTTCAACACGCCTATGGCGAGCGGGGAAACATACCGCCCGGCGCCTTCCAGCCCGAGGCAGCCCTATGACGGCGCTGCGCGAAAGAGCTGTGGTGTCGTTGCGATCGGTACCTTCGCTGCCGAAGCACGTGCGCATACAATACGATCCCTTGCGGCAGGCATTCGCCGTGCTTTCACCGGAAAAGATATTCTGGCCGAACGATGTCAGTCTCGACATATTGCGACGCTGCGATGGACGGTCCACGGTCGGCGACATCATTGCCGGCCTTGCCGCCGATTATGAGGCCGAACAGGAGGCCGTGGCGACCGACGTCATCGCCTTCCTGCAGGAATGGTCGGACAAGCTGCTGGTGAGGCTATGAGCACGCCCCTCCTCCCTCCAATCGGCATGCTGGCGGAACTGACGCATCGCTGCCCGCTGCAATGCCCTTATTGCTCCAATCCGCTCGAACTGCTCAAGGCCAATCGCGAACTCGACACAGAGACCTGGCTCGCCCTGTTCTCGGAGGCCGCCGATCTCGGAGTGCTCCAGGTGCATCTGTCCGGTGGCGAGCCGACACTGCGCCGCGACCTCGAGCAATTGATCGCCGGGCTTGCGGGGCGCGGCGTCTACACCAATCTGATTACCGCGGGCGTTGGCATCGTCGAGGGCCGTGTCGAGGCATTTGCCGAAGCCGGTCTAGACCATCTGCAACTGAGCTTTCAGGGCGCGCGGCCGGCGACCACGGATCGCATCGGCAACCACAAGGGTGCCCACGAAAAGAAGCTGGAGACGGCACGCCGCGCGCGCGCGGCCGGTCTGCCTCTAACCATCAACGCGCCGATCCATCGCCATAACATCGAGGAGGTGCCGGAATTCATCGATCTCGCCCTTTCGTTGGGCGCGGAGAGGCTCGAGATCGCCAATGTGCAATATGCCGGCTGGGCGTTAACCAATCGCGATCAACTGATGCCGGAGCGTGAAGCGGTCGATAGGCAGGCGGAGATCGTCGCGGAGGCACAGGAGCGGTTGGCCGGCATCATCAACATCGATTTTGTGACGCCGGACTATTTCGCGATCTATCCCAAGCCGTGCATGGGCGGCTGGGCGCGGGACGCCTTCATGGTGACGCCTGACGGCACCGTACTGCCCTGCCATGCCGCACAGACGATCCCGTCGCTCAGCTTCGAGCGTTTCGAACCACGCAGGCTGTCCTCGATCTGGGCCGATTCCCCGGCGTTCAATGCCTTTCGCGGTACGGACTGGATGCAGGAGCCATGCCGCGGCTGTGAGCGGCGCGAGATCGACTGGGGCGGCTGCCGCTGCCAGGCGATGGCGATCGCCGGCGATGCCGCTGCAACGGACCCGGCTTGCGCGAAATCGCCGATCCATGCTCGCATGGCAATGCTGATCGACGAAGCCAAGCGCATTGCCACAGTTCCTTCGAGAGAAGAAGCATTCGTCTACCGGCGGATCGGTGCGGTGACCGAATCCGCCTGACCTGGCGAGAAAGCGCTTCTCACCCCCTCGGCAAGACGCGTAGCGTCTGCTCGTCAAACAATGGCTCGTCCTGGCCGATGCGCACAAAAAGCAGGCTGTACCCCTCACCCGCGGGCACCTCGAAATACTGCATGCCGTCAGGCATTTCACCCCAGTCGCCGCAGGGCGGTTCGGGAATCTCGTCGGAGCTGGCAAGTGCTTTCAGCTCTTTCGCATAGGCGGCGTCGGGGCTGAATGTGTAGCGTTTGACGCCGGCGGGTACCGTGCCCTCGGTGTAAGGCGCCAGCACACAGCGGGCGCTGACGGCCTTGTCGGTCTTTTCCAGGAACAGGCGCTGCAACGCAGCCTCGGCGGTTTCGCCAGGCTTGATGTCAAAGACCTCGACAAGAGGGTCAGCCGCGCCGCCGTCGCTGTATTTGATGGCGAGCGCTTTGCCGGCGAATTCGAAATGGATCTGGCGGAAGCCGAAATCGCAGCGCTGCGTCCAGGCGGCCAGCCCGACAGTTTTGTCAGACAATTTTTCCCAGGCGCATTTGTCGATGGGCGGGCGCGACGGCGCCGGCTCGTCCGCCATGGCTGGTATCGTCGCGGATGCAAGCAGGGCACTGGCCCAGATGGTCGATCGCACGCTATTCATCGCTGCATCCTGTTAAAATGAAGGCGTCCCAGGCCGAACCGCCTGGATTGGCATTGGCGAAATCGGCTCCTTCGGTGAAAGCCACGCCGAAACCGGGCAAGAGCAGCCCTCTCGGCGCCGGTGTCGCTTCGCGCGAATTCAACTGCTCGGCGCCGCCGCCGGTCAAGGCATAGACCTGGCCCTCCCATAGCCTGCACAATCCGCTACCGTCCTGCAGGCCGCCTTCCCGGTCGTCGTCGGTGCAGGCGTGGCGAATGGTGCCGAGCGGGAAGGAATTCTTGCCGTTGGTCCAGGTGATGTCGGCGGGCAGGCTCGTGCCGGCTTTGGGCACGGCCAGCGAAAACACTTCGGCCGTCAGCGCCGCCGGCTCGTTGGCGAGCGGCCGGAATTGCACGACGGCACCCGAGCGCGGCTCCTGATAGGTGGCGTGACTCAGGAGGCATTCTTTTGCCAAGGCCGCCTGCATCGGGCCGAGCAGGCCCAGGAGGAAAAAGGCCAGTATGCGGGTGATCATCCAATGTCTCTGGGAAAGCGTTGAGTCGGCCCGCACAGTCGCATCATCCGCGCAAAAGCATAGCAAAATCCGGAACGGCGGCGTTTGTCCGCTCCTGGACAAAACTTGTCCACGCAAAATCCCACCAGCCTGTATGGTCGAGCGCACTGATCGAAGGAGTGGTGATGCGGCGTTTGGTGATGACGACGGCAATATCCGCATTCGCCGGTGGCTCCGCGCTGGCGGCGCCGCCTTATGTTGGGACATGGTCTAGCGACAGGCTGAACTGCCACGCGGCTCCCGACATCCAACGCGAGACTGTGTTCACAGTGGACCAGGCGTCGCTGTCGTTCCCCGATCTCGGCTGCGAGCAGGCGACATTTCGCAAAAGCTCGACCGGTTGGGTGGTGCATGCCAGCCAATGCTACGGTTCCGACCCGTCGATCGAGGAGCCGTTCGCGCGTGTCATCCATATCGTCAGGCATGGGGCCACGCTGCGGTTCACCTGGCCTGGCTTCGACAGCGGACCGCTCGTCCGCTGTTGAAGGCGTCCGGCGCCTCAGACCAGGCCGACCAGAAAGGCGGCGCCACCGAGAAAGCCTGCCGAGCAGATCCATAACAGCCAGGGCCCCCGTACCCGGCATTCCAGCACCGCCGAGCCGGGGTTGGCGGGGTCATAGTGGACGTCGACCTTGCTGCCTTCGACATAC
>NZ_RZPI01000089.1:0-11832 GCF_003998715.1 Mesorhizobium sp. M7A.F.Ca.CA.002.15.2.1 | reverse complement strand
GGGATGGATCGTCCAGGTCTCGCGGGCGATGCTGCCATTGGCGAGGCCATGGGCGAGATCGCGCACCTCGCCGAAATCGTCAACAATGGAAAGCGTCACCATTCCGGTCTTCTCATCACGATCGACATGACGCTCTGAATTGGCGGCGCGGATCGTCTCTGTTGCCCAGGGGGTGGCACCTTCCGGCTCGGCGAACGTTACTTCGTCGCCTGTCGCCAGCGGCCGCAGCGGCAAATTGAGCGTCGCCGTCGACAAGGTGAGCTGGACCGGCTCCGGCGACGGCCAGATGGCAGGCCAATAGGCGTTCGAAACGGCAACACGCAGCCGGTGGCCGGCCGGCACACGATAGGCGCATTGATCGAGCACGACGCGCACCGAGACGGTTTCGCCCGGCACCAGCGCCTCGGGGAATTCGTGCGAATTGCGGTGCGTCAGATTGAGCACGCCATAGGAGATCAACTCCGAGGCGCCGTCGGGATGCACATCGCAAAGCCGGACCGCGATGTTGGCCTGCGGACGATCAGAGGACAGCCGCAGCTCGACCTCCGGCGCTCCGACGATGTCGATCGGCTCGCTGAGTTCCGGCTGGTCGAAACACACCGACAGCGCATCGTCGGGGCGCTGGTCGCCGGGCAGTTCGGGACCGAAGGTGAAGGGAAAATACTCGCCGCCGGCCAGGCCGCAGCTTTGCGGAGAGGCGATGATGGCGGGTTTTTCCGTTGAGGAGATCAGATCGAGCGTTTGCATCTTGATGGTTGGCGAGGGCCATTCCTGCTCCGCCACCCAACGGCCGGGACGCTCGGGGTGCCAGCGCGCCGGACGCACGCTGTCCATGACATAGGCGCGGTAGGCCGGGTCGGCCTCGACGCCGGTGTCGACACCCTTCAGCCAGCGGTCCCACCAGCGCAAGGCCTCCTGCAGGAAGCCGATGGCAGGCTTGGGCCCGGCGTAGTGCGGGTATTTGTGGATCCATGGCCCGACGATGCCCTTGACCGGGGCTTGGATGTTGGTCGCCAGATGCGAGACGGTGTTGCGGTAGCCGTCATGCCAGCCGCCGATCGACAGCACGGCGGCTTTGACGGCGGAAAAATCCTCGCAGATCGAGCCGCGCTTCCAGTAGGCATCACGGTGCTGGTGTTTCAGCCACAGCGGCGCCAGGAAGGATTGGTTCTCCAGCCGGGTCAGCCACAGATCGCGCCACCGGTTGTCGCCGGCCAAAAGCGGATCCGGCGGCCGCGACGAGTAGGACAGCATGGTCGAGGCCCAGCCGAAATTCTCGATCAGCAGGCAGCCGCCCTTGTAGTGGATGTCGTCGGCATAGCGGTCGACGGTCGAGCACAGGCTGATCACCGCTTTCAGCGCCGGCGGCCGCTTGGCCGCCACCTGCAGGCAGTTGAAGCCGCCCCAGGAAATGCCCATCATGCCGACATTGCCGTTGCACCAGGGCTGGCTTGCCGCCCAGGCGATGACGTCGCAGGCGTCCTGCAATTCCTGCTCGGAATATTCGTCGTCCATCAGCCCTTCGGAATCGCCATTGCCGCGCATGTCGACGCGGATCGAGGCATAGCCGTGGCCGGCGAAATAAGGATGCGTCAGCTGATCGCGAAAGATGGTGCCGTCGCGCTTGCGGTAGGGCAGATGCTCTAGGATGACAGGCACCGGATCGTCGCCCGCATCCTCCGGCATCCACACCCGCGCCGACAGGCGGCAGCCATCCGGCATGACGATGCCCATGTCCGGGAATTCGACGATTTTGCGGGCAAATTCGGTGACGGTTTTCATGGCATGCTCCAGGATCGCCAGATGATGGAGCCTGCCGTGCCGCGTCGTGGGCCAGCCAACGAATTCGGCTGGTCAATCCGCGTCAGTTCAGCGGGATATCGTTATCGTCCTTGTTCGCCTGATAGATGTTGGACAATTCATCGTAGCGCGCCGAAATCGCGCCGATACGGGTCTCCAGCCGTCGCCGCTCTGCCTCGGGCAACGCTCGCACCAGCCTGCGGATAGAAAAGCTCTTCCAGTAGGCATTCTCGGCATTGTAGCCGCCGGGATCGAGGGTGAAGACCTCTTTCAGGATCTTCAGGTCGTGCGGGATGGCGAAGCTGTCGCGCGAATCCTCGTGGCTGAACAGATAGTAGAAATTATCGAAGCCGGTCCAGGTGATCGCCGACAGGCACAGCGAGCAGGGTTCGTGCGTGGCGATGAAGATGGCGTCTTTCGTATCGACGCGCTCAGCCCTGGGCATTTCGTAGAAACGCTTCAGGCAGTGGACCTCGCCATGCCAGAGCGGGTTTTCCATCTCGTTGTTGGTTTCAGCCAGCACCAGCGAACGGTCGTCCTTGCGCAGGATCGCCGCGCCGAACAGCTTGTTGCCATAGGTAACGCCGTCGGCCGTCTTCGGCACGATGTCGTGCTCGATCACATCGAGCAGGCGGTCGATCAGTGAAATATCGGTCACAGGAGGCTCTCGTTGGGCAAGTGGATCTCGTAGGCGTGCGAGAAATGGAACTCTTCGAGATTGGAGCCATCGCCGCCACGGTCGACGATCAGGAAGTCCTGAGCCTCGCCGAGCGGCGTCAGCACGCCATGCCAGAGATTGCGCCGGTAATTGATGCCTTGTCCGGGTGCGGTGATGAAGGCATGCGGCTCGCCCGGCCCCTGCTCCCCGTCATGGCAGACGACGACCAGGAAGGGGCGCGGCGAGAGCGGGATGAAGGCCTGGCTGCCGAAGGGATGGCGCTCGACCATGCTCAATTTCAGGGGCAATTCGTAGGGCGTGCCGCGCACCATCGAGATCAGCACGCGGGCGTTCGGACCGGTTGCTTCGGCGGTAGCCAGATCATGATAGCGCTCGGCCCTGCCGCCATTGATCGGGTAGTGGTTGTCGCCGCCCATGTCGATGACATCGCCGAAGGGGGCAAAGCCCTCGCGGGTCAGCGGCCGCGCGACGATACGGGTCACAGCGCGCGCCTTGCGATGCCGGCGCCGCCGAGCTTGGCGTGCCGGTTGACGTCCTTGTAGAGCAGATAGCGGAATTTACCCGGGCCACCGGCATAGCAGGCCTGCGGGCAGAAGGCGCGCAGCCACATATAGTCGCCGGCCTCGACCTCGACCCAGTCCTGGTTGAGGCGGTAGACGGCCTTACCCTCCAGCACATAGAGACCGTGCTCCATGACATGGGTCTCGGCGAAGGGAATGACCGCGCCGGGTTCCAGCGTGACAATGGTCATGTGCATGTCGTGGCGCAAATCTGCCGGATCGACGAACCGCGTCGTCGCCCAGCGGCCTTCGGTGCCGGGCATCGGCGTTGGCGCGATCTCCTGCTCATTGGTGAAGAAGGCTTCCGGCACATCGAGACCGTCGACCACCTCGTAAGCCTTGCGAATCCAGTGGAAGCGCACGGCGGCCCTGCTTTCGTTGCGAACCGTCCAGCCGCTGGCCGGCGGCAGGAAGGCAAAGCCGCCGGGCCGCAACACATGCGTCTTGCCGGCAAGCAGAACCGTCAGTTCGCCTTCGACCACGAACAGAGCGCCTTCGGCGCCGGCATCGGGTTCCGGCCGATCGCTGCCGCCGCCGGGCGCGACCTCGACAATGTATTGCGAGAACGTCTCGGCAAAACCCGATAGCGGTCGCGACAAGATCCAGACGCGGGTTTCGTCCCAGAACGGCAACGCACTGGTGACGATGTCCTGCATCACACCCCGGGGAATGACGGCATAGGCCTCAGTGAAGACGGCGCGGCCGGTCAGAAGCTCGTTCTGGCCGGAATGACCGCCATGTGGCGCGTAATAGGTTCGCTCGGGCATCCTGATCGTATCCATGGTTTCAAACCTATTGCGGAAGCATGTCCTTGAGGCGGAGCAGCGCGATGCGCTCGACCTGTTTGCAGGCGGTCTCGAATTCGACGCCGCGGCTGTTGCCGATGCGCGCCTCGAACTCCGCCAGGATTTCCCCCTTCGTCTTTCCCTTCACCGCGATGATGAAAGGGAAGCCGAAGGTGGTGACGTAGGCGGCGTTGAGCTTGGAAAACAGTTCGCGCTCCTTGTCGGTCAGCGCGTCGAGGCCGGCCGAGGCCTGTTCCCTGGTCGATTCCGCCGTCAGCCGTTTGGCCTTGGCCAGTTTGCCGGCAAGGTCGGGATGGGCGTTGAGCACCGAAAGCCGCTCGGTTTCGCTGGCGGAGCGGAAGATACGGCAAAGCGCATTGTGCAGGCCGCCCGAAGTGTCATGCGCCGGGCCTAGTTCCAGTTCGTAGGCGCGTTCGGCGATCCAGGGCGAATGCTCGAACACGCCGCCGAAAGTGTGGACGAAGGTCTCGAATTCCATCTTCGATGGGCGGAGTGCCGCCGGTTGATAAGGATTGACCTCTTGCCAGTGCTTGGCGATGTCGATGCGCCTCGCCAGCCAGACCTTGTCGTGCGACTTCACATAGTCGACGAAGCGCTTCAGCGCCGCCACCCGGCCCGGCCGCCCGACGAGGCGGCAGTGCAGGCCGATGTTCATCATGCGTGGCCGGCCGGCCTTGCCCTCGGCATAGAGCGTATCGAAGCTGTCCTTCAAATAGGCAAAGAACTGGTCGCCCGAGTTGAAACCTTGCGGCGTGGCGAACCGCATGTCGTTGGCGTCGAGCGTATAGGGGATGATGAGCTGCGCGCCGCCCTCATGCTCGAACCAGTACGGCAGCTCGTCGTCATAGGTGTCCGACACATAGTCGAAGCCGCCTTCTTCCGCCACAATCCGCACCGTGTTGATCGATGTGCGACCCGTATACCAGCCGGTCGGGCGCGCGCCGGTCACTTCGTAGTGCAGCTTGATCGCCGCCTCGAGGTCGCGGCGCTCATCCTCGGCGCTGTGGTCGCGGTAGTCGATCCATCTTAAGCCGTGCGAAGCGATCTCCCAGCCGGCGTCCTGCATGGCCGCTACCTGATCCGGCGAACGGGCGAGCGCTGTGGCGACGCCGTAGCAGGTGATCGGCACTTGCGACTCGGTGAACAGCCGGAGCAGCCGCCAGAAGCCGGCGCGGGCGCCGTATTCGTAGATGGATTCCATGTTCCAGTGGCGTTGACCCACCCAGGGTGCCGCGCCGACGATTTCCGACAGGAAGGCTTCGGACGCCTTGTCGCCATGCAACACGCAGTTTTCGCCGCCTTCCTCGTAATTGACGACGAACTGCACGGCGACATGTGCACCGCCAGGCCATTTCGGGTCCGGCGGATTGGCTCCGTAGCCACGCATGTCTCTGCTGTAACGCATCGTCCCTCCCGCCGGGCACGGCCCGAAGTATGATCAGAATATCGAAAGGGTGCTTCTCGCATTCCCCCGAAAATTTTTGAAAGTGTTTTTGTCGCACTCCGCTCGACCGGGACTTATGCATCGCCTTTAATTGGCGCACAATTCACTGTTGATACTTGACCGTACCGGGCCAATTCGCTCGTACCGGAAATGGGAGGCGGCCAATGGCAGAAACGTCGAAAGCCGACGGCGGGCGTCTGACGACCCATGTCCTCGACACGGCGACCGGCAAGCCGGCGGCGGGACTGTCGATCGCGCTCTATCACCTCGAGGGCAAGGCGCGGACACATCTGAAGACCGTTCTCACCAATGCCGACGGCCGTTGCGACAAGCCGCTGCTCGCCGGCGCGGAATTCCGCACCGGCGAATACGAACTGGTCTTCGCCGCCGGCGACTATTTGCGCCAGCAGGGGTTGAGCCTGCCGAAACCGGCCTTTCTCGATGTGATACCGATCCGCTTCGGCATGGCCGAGCCTGTGCATTATCATGTGCCACTGCTGGTCTCGCCCTACGGTTACTCGACCTACAGGGGGAGCTGAGGCATGACCAAAATTAGCATCCGCAACGAAATCCGCTTCATTCTCAATGGCAGGGATGTGGCGCTTTCGTCGGTGGCACCCGACGCGACCTTGCTCGACTGGCTGCGGCTCGACCGTTCGCTGCGCGGCACCAAGGAAGGGTGTGCCGAGGGAGACTGCGGTGCCTGCACCGTGCTGGTCGGCAAGCTGTCGGAGGGCGGCTTGGTCTATGAAAGCGTCAATGCCTGCATCCGCTTCCTCGGCTCGCTCGACGGCACACACGTCGTAACGGTCGAGCATCTGCGTGGCGGGCCAGGCCAGTTGCATCCGGTGCAGCAGGCGATGGTCGATTTCCACGGCTCGCAATGCGGCTTCTGCACGCCCGGCTTCGTCATGTCGCTCTATGGCTTGTGGATGAAGTCGCCTGATCCCTCGAACGCGGATGTCGAAAAAGCTTTGCAAGGCAATCTCTGCCGCTGCACCGGCTATGAGGCGATCATGCGCGCCGCGCATGCCATCTCCAGCTACGGCAAGGCGGCAAAGGACCCGCTGGCCACGGAACGCAAGGCGATCACCGCGAGGCTCGAGGCCATGCGTGACGGCGCCCGGGTCGAGATCGGAACCGGCAAGGCGCGGCTGGTCGTGCCGGCCGATGTCGACGATTTCGCCGCCGTGCTGGACAAGGAACCCGGCGCTACCATCGTGGCCGGCTCGACCGATGTCGGCCTGTGGGTGACCAAGCACATGCGCGATATTTCACCGGCCATTTTCATCGGCGATCTCGACGGGCTTTGCACCATCTCGGAAGACAAGGGCGTCATTTCGATCGGCGCCGGCGTCACCTACACTGACGCCTTCGCGACATTGGCGAAGCGCATCCCGGCGTTGGGGCCATTGTTCGATCGCATCGGCGGCGAACAGGTGCGCAACATGGGCACCATCGGCGGCAACATCGCCAACGGCTCGCCGATCGGAGATACGCCACCGCCATTGATCGCGCTTGGCGCAAGTCTCACCTTGCGCAAGGGCAAGAAGCAGCGGACGATCCCGTTGGAAACCTTCTTCATCGCCTACGGCAAACAGGATCGGCAGCCGGGTGAATTCGTCGAGGCCGTGCATGTGTCGGTGCCGGCCAAGGAAACGAAGTTTGCCGTCTACAAGATCACCAAGCGTCGCGACGAGGACATTACCGCGGCCCTTGGCGCGTTTTTCCTGAATCTGGCCAAGGACGGCACGGTGGCGGAGGTGCGCATCGCCTATGGCGGCATGGCGGCGACGCCGAAGCGGGCGTCTTCCGTCGAAAAAGCGCTGTTCGGCAAGCCATGGACCGAACAGACGGTTGAAGCGGCGATGGCCGAATATGCCAGGGATTTCACCCCGCTGACCGACATGCGGGCCTCGGCCGAATATCGCGCCCTGGCAGCGAAAAACCTGCTGCTGCGCTTTTTTGCCGAGAGCAGCGGCACCAGAGAGCCGGTCCAGGTTTCAAGGCACGAGGCGGCATGATGAACAAGCACGCTGCCCCCAACCTCAAGGCTGAAAAGATCGCTGGCGGCGTCGCCACCGATCAGCGCCACGATTCCGCGCACAAACATGTCAGCGGTACCGCCGTCTACATCGACGACATGCCGGAACCATCAGGCACGCTGCATGGCTGCCTAGGGCTTTCCGGTGCCACGCATGCCACCATCACCAGCATGGATCTCTCGGCGGTGCGTACAGCGCCCGGCGTTGTCGACGTGCTGACGGCCAGTGACGTGCCGGGCGAAAACGACATTTCGCCGACCGGCCGCCACGACGAGCCGGTGCTTGCCGACGGCAAGGTGCAATTCTACGGCCAGCCTATCTTCTGCGTTATTGCGCAAACTCGCGAGCAGGCGCGCCGCGCCACAAGATTGGCAAAGGTCGAATACAAGGAATTGCCTTTCGTCACCGACATCGGCGCGCTCGATCCGAAGAAGGACAAGCTCGTCACGCCGCCTCTCACTCTGAAGCGCGGCGATGCCGCTACGGCGATCCGTCAGGCGCCGCGCCGGCTAAAGGGAAGAATGCGCATCGGCGGCCAGGAACACTTCTACCTCGAAGGCCATATCGCCATGGCCGTTCCTGGCGAGGATCAGGACGTCACCATCTATTCCTCGACCCAGCATCCAAGCGAAGTCCAGCACATGGTCAGCCATGCGCTCGGCGTGCCGAGCAATGCCGTCACGGTGGAAATCCGCCGCATGGGAGGCGGCTTCGGCGGCAAGGAAACGCAGGGAAATCAGTTTGCCGCATTGGCCGCGATCGCCGCGAAGAAGCACCACCGCGCCGTGAAGATCCGGCCCGACCGCGACGACGACATGATCGCCACCGGAAAGCGTCATGATTTCCTCGTCGATTACGAGGTCGGCTTCGATGACGAGGGCAACATCCTCGGCGTCGATTTCATGTTCGCGGCGCGCTGCGGTTTTTCGTCGGACCTTTCCGGCCCGGTAACCGATCGCGCGCTGTTCCATTGCGACAACACTTATTTCTGGCCGGCTGTGCATGCGCAGTCGGCGCCGCTCTACACCAACACCGTGTCGAACACCGCCTTTCGTGGTTTCGGCGGCCCGCAAGGCATGGTCGGCGCCGAGCGCGTCATCGACGAGGTGGCCTTTGCCGTCGGCAAGGATCCGCTCGAAATCCGCAAGAAGAATTTCTACGGCACCAGTAGCGAGGGGGGCCGCAACATCACGCCCTACCACCAGACGGTCGAGGATAACATCATCCAGCGCATCGTCGCCGAGCTTGAGCAAAGCGCGAGCTATGCGCGGCGGCGGCGTGAAATATCGGCCTTCAATGCCAACAGCCGTTTCATCAAGCGGGGCCTGGCTCTGACGCCGGTCAAGTTCGGCATCTCGTTCACCGCCACGCATTACAATCAGGCCGGCGCGCTGGTGCATGTCTACACCGACGGTTCGGTGCACCTGAACCATGGCGGAACCGAGATGGGGCAGGGCCTCTACGTCAAGGTGGCGCAGGTGGTGGCGGAAGAGTTCCAGATCGATCTCGACCAGGTGAAGATCACCGCGACAACGACTGGCAAGGTGCCGAACACTTCGGCTACGGCAGCGTCGTCCGGCTCCGACCTCAACGGCATGGCGGCGCAGAATGGCGCGCGCCAGATCAAGGATCGGCTGACCGATTTCGCCGCCGAAAAATATCAGGTGCCGCGTGATCAGGTGCTGTTCCTGCCCAACCGGGTGCGTATCGGCAACCAGGAAATCGCCTTCGCCGACCTCGTCAAGCAGGCCTATATGGCCCGCATCCAGCTGTCGGCGGCTGGTTTCTACAAGACGCCGAAAATCCACTGGAACCGCGACAAGGGCGAGGGCCGCCCCTTCTATTATTTCGCCTATGGCGCCTCGTGCTCGGAAGTCTCGGTCGACACGCTGACCGGCGAATACATGGTCGAGCGTACCGATATTCTCCATGACTGTGGCCGCTCGCTGAACCGGGCGATCGATATCGGCCAGATCGAAGGCGGCTTCATCCAGGGCATGGGCTGGCTGACGACGGAAGAACTGTGGTGGGACGCCAAGGGCCGGCTGCGCACGCATGCACCGTCGACCTACAAGATCCCGCTCGCCTCCGACCGGCCGAAGATCTTCAATGTCACCTTGGCCGACTGGCCGGAAGCCGGCGAGCCAACCATCCACCGCTCCAAGGCGGTCGGCGAGCCGCCGTTCCCGCTCGGCATGTCGGTGCTGCATGCGCTATCGGACGCGGTGGCCAGTGTCGCCGACAACAGGATCTGCCCGCGCCTCGATGCTCCGGCGACCCCGGAGCGGGTTCTGATGGCGATCGAGCGGCTGAAGAAAGAGGCCGGCGCCTGAATCCGGCCCCAGGGTCGGCAATGCGTGCAATCCGGGCCGAAAAAACCTATATTTCCCATTCGGGAACGTGAACCATGAACTCGAAAGTGCAAAGCCTGAAAGCCTTTCTCGCCAGCGCCGGTCGGGTTGCCGTGGTCGAAGTGGCCGGAACAAAAGGCTCGACGCCACGCGAGAAGGGCGCCTTCATGCTCGTCTCGCCGACGGCGATCTTTGGCACCATCGGCGGCGGTCAGCTCGAATATATGGCGATCGACAAGGCCAGGCAGATGTTGGGCAAAGAAGCCCGCATCGAGGTTGACGAAGTCTGCGCCACCCTAGACGTCCCGCTGGGTCCCGAGATCGGCCAATGCTGCGGCGGGCGCGTCGAAGTCTTGATCCGGCTCGTCGATGCTGCGCTTGCCGGCGACCTGGTTGCGGCCGCCGAAGCCGAAGAGGCGCACCTGCCGTACGTCTACATCTTCGGTGGCGGCCATGTCGGCCAGGCGCTGGCATCGGCGATCGCACTTCTTCCCGTGCACGGCGTCGTCATCGAGACGCGGGCCGAAGCACTGGAAGGCATGCCCGAAACCATCGAGACACGGCTGACAGCTATGCCGGAAGCGATGGTGCGGAATGCCCCCGCCGGCGCCGCCTTCGCCATCCTGACCCACGATCATGCGCTGGATTTCCTGATCGTCGCGGAAGCGCTGAAACGCGGTGACACCGCCTATGTCGGCATGATCGGCTCGAAGACGAAGAAAGCGACGTTCAGGACCTGGTTCCTGAAATCGGCGGACGGCAGCCAGGCCGAGTTTGCCCGCCTCGTCTCGCCAATTGGCGGCGACACCGTCAAGGACAAGCGCCCTCAGGTCATCGCGGCGCTGGCTGCGGCCGAGATCATGACGGCGTTGGTCAATCACAACGCAGCCTTAAATGCCGACCATCAAATTCCGCATGGCAAGGTGATGGCAAGCTAAGCTGCGCCGCAGCTAAACCGGCCGTTTCAAACCCAGATGGTCGCGCAGCGTGCGGCCCTGGTATTCCGTCCGGAACAGTCCGCGCCGCTGCAACTCCGGCACGACGAGCGTGGCAAAGGCATCGAGTTCCCCGGGGAAATATGAGGGCATGACGTTGAAACCGTCGGCCGCGCTACCCTCGAACCGCGCCTGCAGTTCGTCGGCGACTTGGGCCGCTGTGCCGACGATGCGCCAATGGCCCCGCGCGCCGGCAAAATGCCGGGCGAGCTGGCGGATGGAGAGGCCGTCGCGGCGCGATTGCTCGATGACCAGCGCTTGCCTGCTCTTCATCCCCTCGCTCTCCGGCAGTTCCGGCAGTGGCCCATCGATCGGATAGCGCCACAGATCGGAGATGCTGAGATAGCTGGACAGCAGCGCCACGCCGACATCGTCGGGGATCAGCTCCTGCAATTCCTCGTATTTTTCACGGGCCTCCGCTTCGGTCTCCGCCACCACCGGTGCGACGCCCGGCATGATCTTGATGTCGTCCGGCTCGCGCCCATAGGCCGCCAGACGTCCTTTGAGATCGTCATAGAAGGCCTTGGCTTCCTCGAAGGTCTGCGCCGCCGTGAACACCACATCGGCGGTGCGGGCGGCAAGGTCGCGGCCGACATCCGAGGCGCCGGCCTGAACCATCACCGGCGCGCCCTGCGGCGAGCGCGGCAGGTCGAGCGGATCGCGAACCGAAAAGCTCTGGCCGTTATGGCCGGAAGCCTTGCCGTGCCACAGGCCGGTCACCACCTCGGCGAACTCGCGCGCCCGTTCGTAGCGGTCGGCATGGGGCTTGAGGCCCGTCGCGCCGAAATTGGCTGCTTCGATGGGGCTGGCCGAGGTGACCAGATTCCAGCCGGCCCGGCCGCCGCTCAGATGGTCGATCGACAGGAAGGTTCGTGCCAGCCCATAGGGCTCGTTGTAGCTTGTCGACGCTGTCGAGACGAGGCCGATGCGGCTGGTCTGGACGGCGAGCGCCGAGAGCAGGCTGATCGGCTCGAAACCGATCGAGCGCGACGTCTGGCTGGCAATGCCGATATTGGCTTCACGCAGGCCGGCGGCGTCCTCGCAGAACACCATGTCGAACTTCGCCGCCTCCGCCGTGCGCGCCAGCTGGATGTAATGATCGATGTCTATGCCGGCGGTGACGTGCGCCTTGGGGTGGCGCCAGGCGGCGAT
>NZ_RZPI01000899.1:0-1816 GCF_003998715.1 Mesorhizobium sp. M7A.F.Ca.CA.002.15.2.1 | reverse complement strand
GGTGCAGCACGCCGCTTTCCGAAAGCCCTGATGTCGTGCTGATGACGGCGCCATTGCAGGTCTCGGCCAACGTCAGGCAGGAGAGCCGGAGTTCGCCGTCTATGATGACAGAACAGGCGCCGCAGGTGCCCTGATGACAGCCGCCCTTCGGCGAGGTGTCGCCGATCTTGTCGCGCAGCGCCTGAAGCAGCGTCGTGCCGCTGTCGATGAATTCGGCCTTTTCCGAGCCGTTGAGCGTGAATTGAACCGGAACCTTTGCCATGTTTTCCTCCCAGCGCGCCTGCCCGAACCAGCGGACAGACGCGCGCCCCCGAACAAATATTATGCGAGCAGCAACCGCCCGAGATGAACCGGCAGGACTTCGGCGCGATACCAGGCGCTGGCGATCGGGTCGGTGATGGGCGAGGTGCCATCACCGGCCGCGGCCAAGGCCGGCGCGATGCCGTCAGCGGTTAGCGTTCGGCCGATCAGCGCTTTTTCCGCCGCCCTGGCGCGCATGGGCCGATCCGCCATGCAGCCGAGTGCGATCCGCGCCGAGGTCACCGAGCCATCCGACGACAGTTCCAGAGCACCGGCTATGCTGAGCACGGAGACGCCCTTGGGCTTGACCCTCGACACTTTCAGGAAGCGGAAACTGTCGGCCTTCGGAAGCGTGAAGCTCACGGAAGTGACGACGACGCGGCTGCCGCCCCGATTGGCCAGAAAAGTCTCGATCGGCGTTTCACCGTCATCGGTGCTGACCGTCGCATCGAGCGCCAGCAGGGCAACAGCGAAATCGCCATACGGGCTCGGGGCAAAAAGATTGCCGCCGACGGTCGCCATGTTGCGGATGGCCGGGCCTCCGACGGCACGGGCGGCCTTGGCGAGCGTGCCGAGCCCCGGATGGCCGGCGATCGCCGCCATGGTCACCGAAGCGCCGATGCAGACTTTATCGCCGGCAACGGCGATGGTGGACAGGGACGGCTCGGTCGACCTGATAAGGCCGGAAACCGAAACGTCGCCTTCATTGGCCGCGCGGACGACCAGCGTGCCGCCACCGAGATAGCGGGTGCCGGCCGCCTTCAGTGCCGCGTTCGCGTCTTTCACCGTTGCAAAAGTCTGCAGTGCCAGCGCCATGGTCTGGCTCCTGTCAGCTCTGGCCGGCGAAATGGCTTTTCAGGGCGTCGAAGCCGCCCTGAAAGACATTGGCGCCCATGCCCTCGGCCAGCTTGTCTGCCTCCTCAGGCGCGGCGTCGAAGCTAGCGGTCCATTCGGCGTAGGTGCGGTCGCCATCGGTGACGCGCCGCAGCTGCAGGGTCGCCTTGTGGTTGGTCAGCGGCTGCGGCGTCTCGAGGATGGAGTAGCTGACCAGGAAATTCTGATCGGAGAAGTCGAGCAGCTTTTCGCGTAGGCGGGCGCCGCTGGCGAGCTGGAAATTGCGCACGCAGCCGATTGTGGTGGCATCCTTGCCGTCTTCAATGTGGCTTTCCACCATGCGCGGATGCCAGCCCGGCAGCCCGTTGAAGTCGCGTATGCGCGCCCAGACCTTTTCGACCGGCGCGTCGATGACGCTGGAGATGGTGACTTTGGCCATTCAAAATGTTCCCTTGCAAAAGCGATCCGGTGCAAGGGTAGGGCGGCCATTTCAGCGACGCTTATCAATGCGTCTTGAGCGCCTATCAAGGAGTCTGAAAAAGGGCGGGGAGTCTGAAAAAGGGCGGCTGGTTCAGGCGATCGCCCGCGCGGCCTCGCGGTAGAGCGTCGGCGGCACGCCGACATGGTCGCGGAAAAAGCGCGAGAAATTGCCCTGCGTGGTGAAGCCGAGATTGCAGGCGAC
>NZ_RZPI01000898.1:0-1821 GCF_003998715.1 Mesorhizobium sp. M7A.F.Ca.CA.002.15.2.1 | reverse complement strand
GTCGCTGCCGCTGCTGGCCGCTGCCTCGTTCGGCGTCTATCTGCTTTTCTTTGCCGACACCGTGCCGCTGTCGGTGTTTGCGGCAATCGTCTTTGCCGAAGCGCTGTTGTGGCGGCCGGTGGAGGTGGCGCTGATCGTCAACAACGGCCTGGGCAAGTTCGGCCGCGCCGCGCTGCTGGCCATCCTGGCGACCGCGCTGCGGGCGCTCGGCGCGGTGCTGTTCATGTTCTCAGCGCAACACAGCGTCTGGATATGGTCCTGGTTCTATATCGGCGCCAATGCCGCCTCGCTGCTGATCGCCTTCGGCTTCTTCTACCCGCGCCAGAGGCTGCGGCTGCGCGTCGAGCTTTATCTCAGGCGATTGGCCGATTCCATCTATGTGGCCGGCGCCGAAGTGCTGTTCTACCTGCAGATGGAGTTCGACAAGCTGCTCGTGCTGGCGATCGGCGGCCCGCATCTGGCCGGCATCTACGCCATCATCATGCGGCTGGTCGACCTGACGGCGATTCCGATCCGCACCTTCTCGATGATGCTGGTGCAGCGCATGATGCGCGCGCCGGAACTGTTGTCGCGTCTGGCGGTCAAGAGCGGCATCGAAGGCGGTGTGTTCGCGGTTTCGACGCTGGCGCTGCTGACACTTGGCATCGTGCTGCATTTCTTCCCCAATGCACTCGGCAAGAATGTCGCCGAGGCTGCCCCGCTGGTGGTGCTGGCAATCTGCGTGCCGGGATTGCGCAATCTTGTCGAATACCAGGCCGAGCTTTTGTTCGCACGCGGCCAAACGCTGGTGCGGGCGCTCAATCTCGGCCTGCTCGCCGGATTGAAGGCGCTGTTGCTGACTTATGTGCTGACGACCATCCTCGACACGCCGAAGCTGGTGCTGTCGCTCAATGTCGTCTTCCTGCTTCTGTATCTCGCCTCGACGCTGCTCACCTATTCGGCGATGCGCAAGCCGGCAAAGCCCGTATAGGGCTTTCTCATTTGTGCATGACTTCTGGACAAACGGAAATCGTTTGTCCGAGAAAACCGGTTTCCGCTTTTCGGGATGATCTAATCCAACCCAATCAGACGGCGGATGCGGCCGATATCGGTGCCGATGAAGGATTGCATGCCGATCGCCACCTGCTCCGGCGCCATGGCGGCAACGAAGCGGCGGAACTCGTCATCCGAAAGCGCTTCGCCGGTCCAGTGCACGCGGCAGAACTCTTCGGAACCGTGGAAGTGGCCGGCTCCGTCCAGCAGATCGTCGACATAGCGGCCGTAGATCATGCATTCGGAGAATTTGCGTGCCGAGCCGACGACCTCGACCCAGTTGCGACCATGGACCCTTTCGATCGCACCGCACATCGCCAGCACGGTGTCGCGCCGCCACGCGATCAGCGTCGAGATGTAGTCATGGTTCGACGTCCGGGACGGGTCGATGCCGAGTGCCGAGCCGGCGTTGCGCGACCAGATGCGATGCTCCTCATGACCTTCGTCCGCCAGCACACCGTCGCGGCGGAACAGGCGCACCTTGTCGTCGCGCCAGAAGGCGCCGCAGTCGAAAGGTTTCAGGAAGGCAACATCGGAATCGCAGAAGATGAGCACGTCTTGAGATGCATGCGCTGATATGGCGATGCGGCGCAACTGCTGCACATGCCAGCCGCGCAGCGGCTGGGTCTTCAGGCTGAGCCAGACGCGCCGGCGAAACAGGCTGAACGGATCGTCGAAGGCGTGCAGCCAGCGCGGCAGCAATTCCCGCTCGTCGACCACCGTGCGGCGGCCGGTTTCCAATTGGCGAAACAGGCCGACATCGCGATGCTCGACCAGGATGTAATGGTG
>NZ_RZPI01000897.1:0-1830 GCF_003998715.1 Mesorhizobium sp. M7A.F.Ca.CA.002.15.2.1 | reverse complement strand
GTATGGCGCTCAGCGCCATACTGGGCAACGCCAATTATGTCCCGACAAGCATCAGCACCGTCGCCAAGGTGCATCTTGGCGCAACCGCTGCCGGTCCGACGATCACCCGCATCGAACTCGAAACCGAGGCAGAGGTCGCGGGACTTGCCGAAGATGAATTCGAGCGCCTTACACAGTCCGCCAAGGCGGGCTGCCTCGTCTCGCGGGCCCTTGGCGGCGTGTCTCAGATCACCCTCAAGGCAACGCTCGTCGAAGCCACCAAAGGTCAATGAAGCCAGGAGAAAGAAGATGACACAGGAGATTGTCATGGACGCAAACGCGTACGATCTGTCCCAGAAGACCGCCGAGATCATGCGGCGCTACAACGACGTATTCCAACGCCATGATCCTTCGGCACTCGCCGAGCTGGTGGCCGAGGATTGCGTGATCGAGAACACCGTGCCGGCGCCGGACGGCGCTCGCCATGCCGGCAAGGAAGCGTGCGTCGGGCTTTGGACGGCGATCGCGACCCAGGCCGGCACGCGCTTCGATATCGAGGAAACCTTCGTTGCCGGTGACCGGGCAACGATCCGCTGGCGCTATTTCATGACCGACGGCAATTCGCTGCGCGGCGTCAACCTCATGCGTGTGGCCGATGGGCGGATCGTCGAAGCGATGGGCTATGTGAAGGGGTAGCGCGCCCCGAGCAATGCCCCGAAAGCGCATAACCGCTTTTCGCCCGGAATAGCGCAACAAAGGAGAGCGGATCAGCGAGACTGAACCGCTCCCCGCTACCGATCGGCCAGCGCCAGCTTTGCGCCGAGCATGACGAAGGCGCCGGCGAAGGTCCGGCGCATCCAGGTCAACACCATTGGCCGCGAGACGACATGGCTGCGGATCGAGGCTGCGAAGATGCCGTAGCCGACGAAAACCACGAATGTCAAAAGCATGAAGACGGAACTCAGTTCCAGCATTTTCGACAGCGCATTGGGCTCGGTGGTGCTGACGAACTGCGGCAGGAAGGCGAAGAAGAAGATCGACAGTTTCGGATTGAGCACGTTGACGAGGATACCGGTGGCAATCACCTTGCCGGCCGAGCGCGGCGTCACATCCTGCTCGACGCTGAGGCCGCCCTTTTCCTTCAGCGTGTTCCAGGCCATGTAGAGCAGGTAGGCGACGCCGAGATATTTCAGCGTCTCGAAGGCGAGCGCACTGGTGTGCAGCAGCGCCGCCAGGCCAGTGATGGCGGCGGCCATGTGCGGGATGATGCCGAGCGTGCAGCCGAAGGCGGCGATGACGCTGGCCCGCGCACCGCGCGAGAGGCCGGCGCTCAGCGTGTAGAGAACGCCGGTGCCGGGCGAAGCCACGACAATCAGGGACGTCAACAGAAATTCGATGCTCACGATGGTTCCTCCGCCACCCTACCAAGCCAGGAAGGTACCGGGCTGCGGGTCGGCGCACAAGCGGAGGCGACGGGAGATTGGCTACACCGGTAATCCGAGCGCCTGGCGTGCCATCAGACACTCCTCGTCGCCGGGCATGCAGGCGCGACAGACGTCCGGCCGCACGTCGTAGATGCCGCAAGCGGTCGACTTGCCGATCTCGCCGGACAGCGCCGAGCAGCGCACGCCCTCGCAACGCATGCCTGACAGGTCGGATGCGACATATTTTTCCGGGATACGGTCGAGCTGTGCGTCATCCTCGGTGGAAAAGCGCGGCCACTCGGCCGAATAGGAACAGCAGGCACCGCAGCTTTGGCAATCGAAGGTGCCCTGTTGCGACGACAAAACGCTTGCGGCGGCCACCAGGGCGGACAGCCCTGGCGCGGCGGGGTTGTGATCGGCGTCTTTC
>NZ_RZPI01000896.1:0-1831 GCF_003998715.1 Mesorhizobium sp. M7A.F.Ca.CA.002.15.2.1 | reverse complement strand
GGCTACAGGCTCGGCCACGGTGCGAGCCCGGTCATCTACAACATCATGAACTTCGCCAAGCCGCCGGTGGGCGAGCCGGCTCTGCTGTCGGTCGACGAGGCCAAAACGCTGTTCCACGAGTTCGGCCATGCTTTGCACGGCATGCTGACCGACGTCACCTGGCCCTCGGTTTCGGGCACTTCGGTCAGCCGCGATTTCGTCGAACTGCCTTCGCAGCTCTACGAGCACTGGCTGACCGTGCCGGCAGTGCTGGAAAAGCACGCGCTGCACGTCAAGACCGGCAAGCCGATGCCCAAGGCGCTGCTCGACAAGATGCTGGCCGCGCGCACCTTCGGCGCCGGCTTCGCCACGGTCGAATTCACCGCCTCCGCCTTGATGGACATGGCCTATCACGCGCGGGCGGAGGCGCCTGAAGCGCCGCTTCGTTTCGAAGCCGAAACGCTTGCAGAACTGCATATGCCGGACACCATAGCCATGCGTCACCGCACCCCGCATTTCGGCCATGTCTTTTCCGGCGAAGGCTATTCGGCCGGCTACTATTCCTACATGTGGTCGGAAGTGCTCGATGCCGATGCTTTTGCCGCCTTCGAGGAAACCGGCGACCCCTTCAACCCGGCACTCGCCGAGCGGCTGCGCAAGAACATCTACGCGGCCGGCGGGTCGAAGGATCCGGAAGAACTCTACACCGCCTTCCGCGGCAAGATGCCGTCGCCGGAAGCGATGATGGCCAAGCGCGGGTTGGTGTGATTAGCCAATCTCCCCCCTCGTGGGGGAGATTGGCCGCTTCCAAGGATCCGTCACCCTCGGCCACACCGGCCTTGTCAGCTTCTTGTAATCGGTCACCGCCGGATTGCTGGGATACGAACTCGGCGCCGAGACATAGATGATCTCGGCGGCGATCGGCTCGAAGCCGGCGTAGAAATGATTGGTCGACTTGATCAGCAGCATGTCCTTGGCTAGCGGATCGACGCCGATGTTGGAAAAGATATCCGGCTCGAAAGTCTGCGTGCGGTTGGTGTTGAGGATGATGTCGACCTCGGTGCCTTCGAGGCGGACCAGCGCCGTCGGCCCAAGCGTCACCCGGCTTGGCCCGAAACTCTGCCAGCCCTCCGCAACCGCCTTCAGCACGCGCACGCGCGCATCGATCGGCTCGCCGGCTTGCGGCCCGGCCTTGCCGCCGAAGCGCAGGTCGATGACTGCGCCCTCGCCTGCCGCCAGGCAGAAGGTGACCGCAATCGGATCCCAGATGGTCGCGACGGCGAACCTGTCCAGGCCACGCGCCAGCATCTGGCGCAGCACGAAGGTGCCGTCGCCGGGCACACCGCCGCCGGGATTGTCCCAGATATCGGCGATGACCACCGGCTTGCCCGGATTTTCTGTGCGCACGGCCAGCGCCCGATCGATGCCGTCGGCAGCACTCAGCATCGTCATCGCCGTCTTTTCGCGCAGCGCGTAGAGTTCCCGCCCGAGCCGTTCCGCCAGCGCGTCGCCCTTGGCCTTGTCATTGTCGGTGACGACCAGGATGCGCGTGCCCATCTCGGGCACATCGGCCGCCATGAAGCCGTGGATGACGGAGACCGACAGCACGCCGTCCTTGCCGTGCAGCGCCTTGATGCGATCGACGAAGGACCGCATCGGCTCGCGGCTGGTCGGCAGCACCTGGATCATGCGGCAGTCGAAGGTCGAAATCACAGGGTTGATCTCACCGCGCACTGCTGCCAGGCCAAGCTCGACGACATGTTCGCCGCGCTCGTAGAAATCGGTGTGCGGAAATTCGAGGAAATAGGCGAGAATGTCGGAGGCCGCGACGCGCTTCGGTGTCAGATGGCTG
>NZ_RZPI01000895.1:0-1832 GCF_003998715.1 Mesorhizobium sp. M7A.F.Ca.CA.002.15.2.1 | reverse complement strand
GGTTGCCGCCGGCCGCGAACCCGGCAGCTCCACCGGCCGCCCGAGCCAGGCGAAGGAATGCCTGGCGAATTCGAACATCGCCTTGCGGCCGTGTTTCTCGTCGATCAGCATGCCGTAGCCGTCGCGGCCGCTGCGCTTCGAATTCTCGCAGGACATCGGCTCGCAGCTCACCGAGTGGCCGGTCGACCATTGCATCAAATGCCTGTGCTTCTATCATCCCGACGATCCGGCGGCGCTCAAGGACGAACAGCAGCAGAAGTTGCGCGCGCTGTTCGAAGCGGCGCGGAAGGTCGGCAGGGAACTTCTCATCGAGATCATTGCCGGCAAGCATGGCAAGCTCGACGACACGACGATCCCGCGCGCGCTGGAGGAACTCTATGCGCTCGGCATCAAGCCGGACTGGTGGAAGCTCGAGCCGCAGGCGTCGAGCGGCGCCTGGGCGAAGATCGAGGCCGTGATCCTGAAGCACGACCCCTGGTGCCGCGGCGTCGTGCTGCTGGGCCTGGAAGCGCCGCAGGACGAGCTGGAAGCGGCGTTCGCCGCCACCGCCAAGGCACCCATCGTCAAGGGTTTTGCCGTCGGCCGCACCATCTTCGTCCATGCGGCCGAACAATGGCTGGCCGGCAGGATGTCGGATGACGAGGCGATCGCCGACATGGCGCAGCGCTTCGAACAGTTGACGGATGCGTGGCTTGCCGCGCGCGGCCGCAAGGCGGCATAAGAAGGCGCGGAATAGGACTGCGGAGGAAAACACCATGAGCAAGACAATCCGCCTGACGATGGCGCAGGCGCTGACCCGCTTCCTGTCGCGCCAGATGACTGAGATCGACGGTAGCAAAGTCCCGATCTTCGGCGGCGTCTGGGCGATCTTCGGCCACGGCAATGTCGCCGGCATCGGCGAGGCGCTCTATCAGGTGCGCGACGAACTGCCGACCTTTCGCGCCCACAACGAACAGGCGATGGCGCATGCGGCAATCGCCTACGCCAAGGCCAATTTCCGCCGCCGCTTCATGGCCGCGACCTCTTCGATCGGCCCCGGCGCGCTCAACATGGTGACGGCGGCGGCGCTCGCCCATGTAAACAGGTTGCCCGTCCTGTTTTTGCCAGGCGATGTCTTCGCCAACCGCATCCCCGACCCGGTGCTGCAGCAGGCCGAGGATTTTTCCGACGGCACGGCGACGGTCAACGACTGCTTCCGTCCGGTTTCGCGCTATTTCGACCGCATCACCCGGCCGGAGCAGATCATTCCTGCGCTGAGCCGTGCCATGGCCGTGCTGACCGATCCGGCCGAATGCGGCCCGGTGACGCTGTCGCTCTGCCAGGACGTCCAGGCCGAGGCCTATGACTATCCCGAGAGTTTTTTCGCGGAGCGGGTCTGGCACCAGCGCCGGCCGCGCCCGGATCGCCAGGAACTGGCGGCCGCGGTCGCCGCGCTCAAGGGTGCAAAAAAGCCGTTGGTGATCGCCGGCGGTGGCGTCCTCTATTCGCAGGCGTCGGACGAACTGGCGAAATTCGCCGAGAGCGGCGGCATCCCGGTCTGTGAGACGCAAGGCGGCAAATCCTCGCTGCCGGACAACCACCCGCTCAACATGGCGGCGGTCGGCGTCACCGGCACTTCTGCCGCCAACCGGCTGGCTGAGGAAGCCGATGTCGTGCTGGCCATCGGCACGCGCCTGCAGGATTTCACCACCGGTTCGTGGGCGCTGTTCAAGAATTCGGGCAAGACCATCATCGGACTCAACGTGCAGCCCTTCGATGCCGGCAAGCACCGCGCCCTGCCGCTGGTGGCCGATGCGGCCGAGGGCCTGGCGGAACTCGGTGCTGCGCTGAAG
>NZ_RZPI01000894.1:0-1833 GCF_003998715.1 Mesorhizobium sp. M7A.F.Ca.CA.002.15.2.1 | reverse complement strand
TCTTGAATTTCGCTAAGGGCAGGCTTAGAAGCAAACTTCTTCGTCGCCAGCGGCGAGCCGCCCTCGTTCGTGAGGCGTATATAGTCGCCACCAACGACAACTGTCAACACACATCGATAATGTTTTTGAACTTTTTGCGACAGAAATTTCGGACCCGATCTGTCGATAGCCAACTGCCCCAGGGGAACGCTGGCAACATGCGTGGCACGGCCCGGAAGGAGCCCTATTGCCGCCGCATTGCCGTTCGACACCAAAGCCATCGAATGTGGGCGCCGCCGATCGAGCAGCGCCTCTCTTAGGAGCCCTCCTATATAGGAGTGTGCGATGGGCCTTGCGGAGAAGGTACACCGCCCCGCCTGGTAGAGTGCTCTATAGGAGAAGTGCCTGGGGGCAATTCGGTCGGAGCCTGGCGCTTCGTTGACTTCACCTGCCATGACAGGCAAATGTCACGGCCACAACAAAAGCGACAAGCCGTTCCGCCCGGGGAAGAAGCAGCCTTTCTGGATGCCAGACACGGAAGATGTCATAGCCGAACTCGGCAATGAGCCGCCGCTGATCGCGGATGGCCGCAGCGGCCCGCCCGACCGGCGAGAGGTTTCTGCACGCTGGCTGTCGGGAACATTTCTCACTGGCGTGACCTCGAGCGTGTTGATGGGCGTGGCGCTGTTCGCCGCTCTTGACGGCCGCCAGCAGCTGGCCACCCCACCCGAGATCGCCGAGTTGATCAGCCTTGCCGGCAACGGAGATTCCGGCGAAGTCGCCAAGACGACCAGGCTGGTGGCGCCACGTCAGATCGCAAAGGCCAAGGACCGCCGCCGCATGGAAGTGTCGATGGTCACCAAGGTCGGCGACCGCGACGTCATCCACACCATGCCTTTCGTGCAGATCAAGATGGCCCTTGCCGCCGGCCACACCACCAGCCGCGCCTACCCCCCCTTCGACCCGATGCAAGTGTTCGGCGACGACGGCGACGACAATGCCCAGCCGGCGACGGCCTCGGCCGCTTCCGGCCAGATCTACGGCGCCAAGGTCGAAAGCGAGATGAGCCTGAAGACCGTCGATTTTCCGATCGACACGGCTTCCTTCGACGAAAAGAGCGACCTCTCCGCCGACGAGGTGGAAAAAGTGGTGCGCGAGGCCGGCACCGACCTCAGCGACGGCGCCGTGCAGGTCGCTTCGCTCCACTATGTCGATCCGCAGCGATTCGGCGAAGCCTTTGCCGAGAGCATGGCCGGCTCCTACGACGTCAAGATCGTGCCGGAAAACGTCTCGGTGGCGCCGCGAGCCACCGTTGACGACCAGGCGCCGGCTTTCGCCGAGGAAATCATCCCCTTCACCAAGGATCTCGACGTCACCGAGGCTTTTGCTGATTCGGGCTACACAGGGGAAGACGCCACCGGAATGGCCGAAGCCATCGCCAAGTTGCTCAATGCGACGGCGCTCAAGGCTGGAACCGTGCTGCGCGTCGGCCTCGAGGTTCACGGCGATGCCGCCAAGGTCGTGCGCACCAGCGTCTACGACCGGACCCAGCACATCGTCACCATCGCGCTCAACGATCGCGGCCAGTATGTGCCGGCGCAGGAACCGGATCCGAACCCCGAATTGCTGACGGCCTTCGATGATTCGTCGGCGCCGGTGGTGGTGCGCGGCAACCTGCCCAACGTCTATGACGGCATCTACCGCGCCGCCTACTCCTACGGCATGTCCAAGGCGATGACGCAGCGGTTGATCAAGCTGCTGGCGTCCGATGTCGACTTCCAGTCTCGCCTCAGCCCCGCCGACCGCATCGAAGTCCTGTTCTCGCAGCCCGACGGCGACGATCAGACCTCGGAC
>NZ_RZPI01000893.1:0-1836 GCF_003998715.1 Mesorhizobium sp. M7A.F.Ca.CA.002.15.2.1 | reverse complement strand
CTCCAGGCCCTGGTTGTTCTGGCGGCCGGTCTCGGGGTCCTTCGGATCGGGCTCGGCGGCACCGGGTCCCGGATTGTCCGAGGCGAAGTTCGGCGTGCCGTGGCGCATCGGCACGAAGGCGGCCGGTGGCTGGGTTGCCGACAGCAGATGCCCGTCGGCGGAAAACCGATAGATGTTCGGGCCGTATTCGTCGGAGATGAACATCGAACCATCGGGCAGCCGCACGATCGCCTCGTTGTCGAGCGCCAGCTTGCCATTGTCGGCTTGCGGCAGGATCGGCATGTCGCCGCTTGCCGCGCGCACGCCGTTGAGTGGGTCGAGGCCTGTGGCATCAGCCCCCTTGTCGTCGGTGAGAAGCATGGTGTCGGCGAGCGTTGCCTTGACGCCCGTCTGCTCCTGGCCGGCAGCAGGTGCCGCGCCCGGTGCGACCGGAGCAAATTCGATGGCGATCGTGTTGAGGCGCGGCCGGTAGTTGGTGGTGCCGACGACATTGTAGCCACGGTCCGGCAACAGCCAGAGCGAACCCCTGTAGCCGGCGGTGTCATGCGTCCAGCCTGATGCGTCGATCGCCATGCCGGAACCCGAGCCGAAGGTCTCGCCGAACTTGTCGCGCTGAGCGGCCGGGATGCGGCCGACGCCGACCAGCCCCTTGTTGACGAGGCCGCCGACGGTCGCGGTGCTGTCGGCGAGCGCCGGCGCCAAGGCGGTGAACAAGGCCAGCGCGACGCCAAGCGACGCGGGTCGATACAGGTGCTTCATGGATAATCCTCTTTGTGACGGATGTGCCGGAGCGGCCGGGGGACGAAAAACTGAAAGAGGTACGACATCGATGATGTTGCGCAAGCCTCCCCGAAACGCGGTCTACGGCGCGAACATGATGCTTGCGTGACAGCGCGCAGTGCATGCCGGCGGTCGACGAAAAACGATGCGCGCGCGCCGGCACTGGACACTTATGTCCAGTGGATATATACTCCAGTCTTCGGACCAACCGTGGAGGGGAAGCCTTGAAGTCGCACTACCGCGCAGTCGTCATCGGAGGTGGCGTGGTCGGAGCCTCGGTGCTCTATCACCTGACGCGGTTCGGCTGGAGCGATGTGGCGCTGATCGAGCGCGCAGAACTGACGGCCGGTTCGACCTGGCACGCGGCGGCAGGCTTCCATGCGCTCAACGCCGATCCCAACGTGGCGGCGCTGCAGGACTACACCATCAATCTCTACCGGGAGATCGAGGCCGAATCCGGCTGGGATATCGGCCTGCACATGACGGGCGGCGTCAACATCGCCAGCGATCCCGCGCGCTGGGAGTGGCTGAAATCAGCCTGGGCCGTGTTCCAGTCGGTCGGCATCGAGACCGCGCGCCTGGTCACGCCCGACGAGATCAAGGCGATCTGCCCGATCGTCGACGTCAACGGTGTTCTTGGCGGCCTGCATGATTCCAACGAAGGCCATCTCGACCCGTACGGTACCACGCATGCCTATGCGGGTGCTGCGAAGAAGCGCGGCGCCGACATCATCTTGCGCAACCGGGTCGTCGAGCTGAAAGCACGTGCCGACGGGCGCTGGGACGTCATCACCGAGCAGGGCACCATCATCGCCGAGCATGTCGTCAATGCCGGCGGGCTGTGGGCGAAGCAGCTCGGCCGCATGGCCGGCGTCGACCTGCCGGTGACGCCGATGGAGCACCACTATTTCATCACCGATGACATTCCGGAGATCGCAGCACTTGACAGGGAAATCGGCATCGCCGTCGATCTCGACGGCTTTTCATACCTGCGGCAGGAGCGCAAGGGTGTGCTGCTTGGCGTCTATGAGCAGAACCCAAAGCACTGGAACATGG
>NZ_RZPI01000892.1:0-1847 GCF_003998715.1 Mesorhizobium sp. M7A.F.Ca.CA.002.15.2.1 | reverse complement strand
GGCGTTCTCTATGCCTGCTACGAAACGCCGGAGGAGCTGGATCTCAGGCGCAAGGTGCGCCGCACGCGCGGTCTGCCGCCGGTCTATGGCCGCGAGGCGTTGACCCTGACGCACGAACAGATCGCCGAATACCAGACCGATGGCCGCCGGCCGCACTGGCGTTTTCTCCTGCCCAATTTCTCAGGCGATCCACAACAGCCGGAACGCACTGAAATCCACTGGAACGACTTGGTGCGCGGTGAGGAAACCGTCGATCTGGCCTCGCTTTCCGATCCGGTCCTGGTGCGCGAGGACGGCACCTATCTCTATACGCTGCCTTCCGTGGTCGACGACATCGAGATGGGCGTCAGCCATGTCATCCGCGGCGACGACCATGTCACCAACACCGGCGTGCAGATCGCCCTGTTCCAGGCACTGGCTGCCACGCCGCCAGTGTTCGGCCACCACAATCTCCTGACCACCGCATCGGGCGAGGGCTTGTCGAAGCGCACCGGCGCGCTCTCCATCGAAAGCCTGCGCGAGGACGGGATCGAGCCGATGGCCGTCGCATCATTGGCGGTCCTGGTAGGCACTTCGGAGAATGTCGCGGCGATGCCGACGATGGGCGAACTCGCCGAACGCTTCGATCCGGCGGCGACATCGAAATCCGCGGCCAAGTTCGATCCGGACGAGCTGTTCGTGCTCAACCGGTCGCTGCTGCACCACATGCCGTTCGCCGAGGCACAAGACCGTCTCATCGTGCTCGGCGTCTCCGGCGAGCAGGCCGAACCGTTCTGGCTGGCGGTGCGCGGCAATCTCGACAGGCTGGCCGATGCGGTCAACTGGTGGCGCATCCTGCGCGAAGGACCGCAGGAGAAGCCGCAATTTTCCGATGACGACCGCGACTTTCTCCGACAGGCGTTCGACCTGCTGCCGGAGGAACCCTGGACCGCGACGATCTGGAAGGACTGGACGGGCAAGATCAGGGAAGCGACCGGCCGCAAGGGCAAGGCGTTGTTCATGCCACTCAGGACAGCCCTTACCGGACTGCCTTCGGGGCCGGAGCTTGCAGATCTATTGCCGCTGATGGGTCGGGAAGGAACGTTGGCCCGACGACCCTGACCTTGCGCTGTTCCGGCGGCAGCGCGGACACGGGCGACGTCACCGGCCTCGCGGAAAGCCGCTTGATCGCCTCGCGGTCGAGCCCACCTTCCAGATTGGCCAGCGTTTCGGGATCGGCGCCCGGATCAGGTTTTGCAACCGGGACTGGAATGAATGATGACGCGTCTGTCTCTGGCTGCGATTGCACCGGATTCGGCGGATTGCCGGCGATGATCTGGAAACCCTGCGCAGCGGCGTTGCAGCCGCAAGCCGGCGGCCGCGACACGCCGGGCCGCTTGTAGAGATAGGCGGTCGGCAATTCGCTGTAAGGCCGGCCGGTGACAGATGACGTCATCGACGCCGAATCGTCGTCCATGCCGCGCGAATAGAAAACCTGCATCTCGGTGCCGGGGCAGCTCGATTCGCAATTCTTCTGGTCGCGTTCGAAATCGCCTGCCGAGGCCGAGTTCGACATAGGGAAAAAGTAGCCGTCGCAGGTGCGCACACAGGACGTGTGGAATTCGCCACCGACGCTCGGAAAATCCGGTACGCCGGGCTGGTTGAGCACACGGCGGACATTGCGCTCCTCGCTGGGATCGTCGGGCTGGTTGGGTTCATCAAGCATATCGAGCTGCTTGCTGTTGCCGCCGAAGAGCTGATCGAACAGGTTTGCGCTGCCGCCGTCGCGGTTCGCTTCCTGCAAAGGCGCACGCCGAGGCGCAACGGTGTCGTCGCGGCAGCCATTGGCGTCGAGCGCCGCCAGGATG
>NZ_RZPI01000891.1:0-1849 GCF_003998715.1 Mesorhizobium sp. M7A.F.Ca.CA.002.15.2.1 | reverse complement strand
AGGTACAGAAGAACCTGCTGCGCGACACCTACAAGGACATATACGCATCATAGTTGCGCGGTGCCCGGGGCAGCGGCGCCTTACTCCTTGCGCGCCCTTTCGACCCGACTGCCGGAGCCCCACAAGGCGCGCTTCAGCAGGTTGCGCTTGCGCGGCACGAGGTTGATGTCGCTGACAAGCTTGGCGCCGCCCTCCCGCCGTTCGAGGGTGATCTTGCGGCTGTGGAAGGCTTCCAGCTCGGCACGGTGCGCCACGCTGATGATGGTGACATCGGGCAATTCGCGGATCACCGTCGCCATCATGGCGTCCTGGCTCTTCTCGTCGAGCGCCGAGGTTGCTTCATCCAGCACGACGATATCGGGGCGGTGCAGCAGCAGGCGCGCGAAAGCGAGACGCTGCTTTTCGCCGCCCGACAGCGTCTGGTCCCATGGCGCTTCTTCCTTGATCCTTTCGGCAAGATAGGCCAAGCCGACCTTGTCCAGGGCGGCCTTGATCTGTTTGATCGTCCACTTGTCCGCGGCCGCGGGATAGGCGACCGCGCGGCGAAGCGTGCCCGAGGGGATGTAGGGGCGTTGCGGCAGCATGAACAGTCGCCTGTCGGCATGAAAATTGACGCTGCCGCCGCCCCATGGCCACAGGCCGGCAACGGCCCGCACCAGCGTCGACTTGCCCGAGCCGGATTCGCCAGCCACCAGCACACGCTCGCCCGGTTCGATCGCAACCTCGGTTTCCTTGACCACGGAGGTGCCGTCGTCGAGCGTGACGGAGAGATCGTCGAGGCTGAGCATCGCACCGTCTTCGGTTTCGCCGTGCTGGATGCGTCCGAGCGCGTCGCTCTGCTCCGCACGCTCGAGCCCGTCGAGCGACATCATCAGCGAGGCGATGCGTCGCGCCGAGGCGTTCCAGTCGGCAAGACGCGGGTAGTTGTCGACCAGCCATCCGAACGCGCCCTGCACGATGGCGAAGGCGGAGGCAGCCTGCATCACCTGTCCGAGCGACATCGAGCCTTCGAGGAATTTCGGCGCGCAAAGCAGGACCGGCACGACCGGCGCAAACAGGCTCGACCCCTGCGACACCAGCGCCGTGCGCATGTGCTGGCCCGTCAGCAGCGCCCATTGCCTGAGCACATGACCGAAATTCCTGTCGATGCCGCTGCGCTCCTCCTCCTCGCCGCCGAGCAATGCGATGCTCTCGCCGTTTTCGCGTACCCGCGTCAGCGTGTAGCGGAATTCGGCTTCCGCCTGGTTCTTCTGCTCGGAGAGGCGGACGAAATGCCGGCCGATGACCACCATCGACGTGGAGGTGATGGCGGCATAGATGACTGCGGTGATGACGAGGAAGCCGGGAATGGTCAGGTTTTCGCCACCGATCGGCAAAGTGAGCGCGCCGCCGATCGTCCACAGCACCACGATGAAGGTCGAGGCCGACAGGAACGCATTGAGGACGCCGGAGATGAAATCGACCGGTGACTCGGTGGCGATCCGCAGATCCTCCGTGAGGCGGGCTTCGGGGTTCGAGTGGTCGCCGGCGACGAGATTCAACTGGTAGTAGCGGCCATTGGCAAGCCAGCGTGCGATGACGGCGGTGGTCAGCCAGGAACGCCAGCGGCGCTGGATCGTCATGCGCAGATAGACCTGCGCGACCACAAGGCCCGCGCTTCCAGCGACGAGCGGCAGGAATATGGCGCTAAGCACATAAACGGTGTGGACGTTGCGTTGCTCGATGGCGTCGAAGAAGGAGCGGTTCCAGACGTTGATCCCGTATTGAAAGCCGACATTGACGCAGATCAGGATCAACAGCCCGATCGTGAGCGGCCAGGCAAGCCCATCGCCCCGCCTGGCCCAGTAGC
>NZ_RZPI01000890.1:0-1851 GCF_003998715.1 Mesorhizobium sp. M7A.F.Ca.CA.002.15.2.1 | reverse complement strand
GAAGGTGCCGCCGGCGACGAGGGCGCCGCCGATCGAATTGCCGTGACCGCCGATGAATTTGGTCAGCGAATGGACGACGATGTCGGCGCCATGCTCGATCGGCCGGATGAGGTAGGGCGAGGCCAGTGTGTTGTCGACGATCAGCGGCAGGCCGTGCTTGCGCGCGATGTCGCCGATCTTCTCGATATCGACGAAGGTGCCGCCCGGATTGGCGAGGCTCTCGATGAAGATCGCCTTGGTCCTGTCGTCGATCTGGCTCTCGAAGGTCGAGATGTCATTGGTGTCGGCCCAGCGCACCTCCCAGCCATAATTCTTGAAGGCATGGCCGAACTGGTTGATCGAACCGCCGTAAAGCTTGTTGGCGGCAACGAAATTGTCGCCCGGCTGCATCAGATTGTGGAACACGATCACCTGCGCGGCATGGCCGGAGGCGACCGCGAGTGCCGCCGTGCCGCCTTCGAGGGCCGCCATGCGCTCTTCCAGCACTGCCTGGGTCGGGTTCATGATGCGGGTGTAGATGTTGCCGAAGGCCTTCAGCCCGAACAGCGAGGCGGCATGGTCGGCGTCGTCGAAGACGAAGGAGGTCGTCTGGTAGATCGGCGTGGCGCGCGCGCCGGTCGCCGGATCGGGCTTGGCACCGGCGTGGACGGCGAGCGTGTTGAAACCTGGCGTGCGGGTCACTGAAAACCTCCCTTTTGAAACTCTTGAAATCGCCGGGCATTCTTGGCGAAGCATGAGCGCGAATGCAAAGAAGAAAATACCCTTCGGCTAGCGATCTGCGGCCGAGGCCCGAGAAAATGCGCTGGCCTAAGGAATAATTTTGCGCCTAAGGCGCATCGCGCGTCAGGCCTTGCTTTTGGTGCACGTCGTTATCCCAAAACCGCTGCGCACTTTTGAGCGACGTGCACTACTTCTGCCGCACGCCAAAACTCTGGAATCCCGACCGCATCAGCGGCTTCTTCGACGACAGCACGCCGGAATTGACGCCGGTCCAACCGATCTCGCCGGACAGCTTGCCATATTCGATCTTGGGGCAGCGGTTCATCACCACCTTGATGCCGGCGGCCTCGGCGCGCGCGGCTGCTTCGTCATGGCGCACGCCAAGCTGCATCCAGATCACTTTCGGCAAGGGATCGAGCCGCAACGCCTCGTCGACGATGCCGGGCACCGCCGCCGGCGCGCGAAAGATGTCGACCATGTCGATCGGCTCCGGAATATCGGCGAGCCTCGCATAGGTCATCCGGCCGAGGATCTCCTTGCCGGCCTGGCCAGGATTGATCGGAAACACCGAAAATCCCTTGGCCAGCAGATATTTCAGCACGAAATAGCTTGGCCGCACATCATTGGCGGACGCGCCGACCATGGCGATGGTCTTCACCGAATTGAGGATGCCGGCAATGTAAGTGTTGTCGTAGCTATCGTGGTTCATGCGGCTTCCTGCGGTAGTGGTATCGGTAAAGTTCACGGCTGAACCCAAGCGAGGCGTAGAGGGCGCGAGCCGGCGTGTTGTCGGCCACCACCTGCAGGCATGCAGCTGACGCACCCGTTTGTCGTGCCCAGTCGATCAGGACGCCCACCGTCTTGCGGCCCAGGCCTTGCTGCCTGAAACGGCCGTCGGTTTCAACCGATTCCACCACAAGCAGCCCATTGCGGATGACGCCATAGGCCAAGGCGGCAATTTCGCTGTCTCGTGTACAGGACACGAACGCCCGGTCGCCGACGATCAGTCCGGTCATCTCGCGAAAGACGCGGCGATCGATGTCGTCATAAGCCTCCATGCGGAAGCGCGCCGCGAGCCAGTCTTCGCCTGGCACAGGCGAAACAGCGACCCGCTCGTCGCGGACTTCAGCC
>NZ_RZPI01000088.1:0-11846 GCF_003998715.1 Mesorhizobium sp. M7A.F.Ca.CA.002.15.2.1 | reverse complement strand
GGGACGACGAAATTCATCAGGCCCGTCACCAGCGGCATCGCCACGAAGAAGATCATGATGACGCCGTGCGCGGTGAAGATCTGGTCATAATGATGCGAATTGAGATAGCCTTCCGAACCGCCGAAGGCCATCGCCTGCTGGAGTCGCATCATGATGGCGTCGCTGAAGCCGCGCAGCAGCATGACGATGCCGAGCACCATGTACATCACACCGATGCGCTTGTGGTCGACGCTGGTGAACCATTCGCGCCACAGATAGCCCCAGAGCTTGAAATAGGTCAGCGCGCCGACGAGGGCGATGCCGCCCAGCGCGACGACAATGAAGGTCGCGACCACGATGGGCTCGTGCAGCGGCAGCGACTCGAACGTAAGCCGGCCGAAGATCGCCTTGAGAAGAGCAGGATTGTCGAACATGTCTTGCGTGGCGCCTCAGGAGTTGAAGGGCGACCGAAGCGTGCCGGTTGCGGAAGGTGACGGCAGTCGGATCGACAGGGGCAGTGGCCGTTGCAGACCAGCGCCGACTATCGGCGTCGAGGTCATCGGCGTGGCGGATTGATCAGCCTTCGAAGCGGCCAGTGCTTCTTCGGTCGTGCATATGCTGGCGACATAGGATGGGGCGGGGCCGAATATCGTGCCGCGCCGGGCGAACTTGTCATACAGCAGCGGAAGGGTGTTGCGGATGCCGGCCATTCCCAGACCGCCCTTGGCATCGATCTGCGACATCTCGCTCATGCACATCTTGCCGGGCTCGACGCACATGTTGAGGATCGCCTTGTAGAGATCGCTATCCACCGCCGCATAGTGGCGCACGGGTTGGTTCTCACTGGGCTGTTCGAGCTCAAGATAGCCGTTTCGGTCGAGCTTGCCGCCGCTGTCCTTTGCCTTCGCGATCCATGCCTGGAAACCGGCATCCTCGAGGCCGTGGAACGCGAAGCGCATTCCCGAGAAGCCGGCGCCGCTGTAATTGGCAGAGAACCCTTCATAGTCGCCGGACTTGTTGATGACAGCGTGCAGCCTGGTTTCCATACCCGGCATCGCATAGATCTGGCCGGCCAGTGCTGGAATGTAGAAGGAGTTCATCACCGATGCGGAGGTAATGCGAAAGCTGATCGGCCGGTCGACCGGCGCAGCCAGTTCGTTGACCACGGCGACGCCGTATTCCGGATAGATGAACAGCCATTTCCAGTCGAGCGCGACGACTTCGACCTCAAGCGGGCGCACGTCCGGCGGCAGCGGCTTGCCGGCCGCTACACGTCCGATCGGACGATAGGGGTCGAGCAGATGGGTGCCCATCCAGGTCACCGCGCCCAGGCAGATGATGATCAGAAGCGGCACAGCCCAAATGACGAGTTCGAGATGGGTCGAGTGGTCCCAATCCGGCTCGTAGCGCGCCTCGCGGTTGGACTGGCGGTATCGCCAGGCAAAGAATATGGTGAGAGCCATCACCGGTATGATGACGATCAGCATCAGTGCCGTGGACACCATCAGCAGGTCGCGCTGCTGCTCGGCGACGTCGCCGGCAGGGTTCAGGACGACCATGCTGCAGGAGCCGAGCGATGCCAGCAGGGGCAGCAGGAAAAGGGTACGAAGACGGCTCAATGTATGACCTGTCGGTTGTTCCCCCCAGTGCTAACCGTACCGCGGCGATGAAGGCATTGGACAATTTGTCCAATGCCGCAATGACGCGGCAGGCGTCATCAAAGCATCTGGCCCGCGCACATGGCAAGCGATCGTATGAGACCGCGGCGGGGCGACGGAGAATGCTGTGAGCCCAACTTCGAAGATCGAAGCCGACGCAAGACGGATCAATGCGCGGCATCATGAGGTGAAGCCCGGCGAAATCGCCGTTGGCGTCATCATCGGCAGGACGTCGGAATTCTTCGACTTCTTCGTCTACGCGATCGCTTCCGTCATCGTTTTCCCCAAGCTCGTATTTCCATATGCCGACCCGTTGACCGGCACGCTCTACTCCTTCGCCATCTTCGCGCTTGCCTTCATCGCGCGGCCGATCGGGACGGCGATCTTCACCGCGCTCGACCGCGCCTACGGACGCAGCGCCAAGCTCACCATCGCGCTGTTCCTGCTGGGGACCTCGACCGTGTCGATCGCCTTCGTGCCCGGTTACGACCAGATCGGCCCGGCTTCGGCCTGGCTGCTGGCCATGTTCCGGATCGGTCAGGGACTGGCGCTGGGCGGGACATGGGACGGACTTGCCTCGCTGCTGGCGTTGAATGCCCCCGAAAAGCGTCGCGGCTGGTATGCGATGATCCCGCAGCTGGGCGCGCCACTCGGGCTCATCGTCGCCAGTGCCCTGTTTGCATATTTCGTCGGCAACCTGTCGGCTGAAGACTTCTTCAGCTGGGGTTGGCGCTACCCGTTCTTCGTCGCCTTCGCCATCAACGTCGTCGCCCTGTTCGCGCGGCTGCGCATCGTGGTGACGCCGGAATACACCAAACTGTTCGAAGGCCAGGAACTGGAGCCGACTTCCGTCCGCGAGACGTTGCGCGCCGAAGGGCGCACTGTCGTGCTCGGCGCTTTCGCGCCGCTGGCGAGCTTCGCCCTGTTCCACATGGTGACGGTGTTTCCTCTGTCCTGGATCTTCCTGTTCACGCGCGAGGGACCGGCACGGTTCCTGGTCATCGAGACGATCGGAGCCTTCTTCGGCCTGGCGGCAATCGCGATCTCGGGCGTCGTTGCCGACCGGGTCGGGCGCTGGCCCTTGCTTGGAGGCTCGGCGGTGGCCATTGCCGTGTTCAGCGGTTTCGCGCCACAGCTGCTCGATGGCGGCTTCGTCGGAGAGTCCGTCTTCATGGTGTTGGGCTTCGTCCTGCTCGGCCTGTCGTTCGGCCAGTCTTCGGGAGCACTCGCCTCGAATTTTTCAAAGAACTACCGCTATACAGGTGCTGCGCTGACCTCGGATCTCGCCTGGCTGTTCGGCGCCGGCTTCGCCCCCATTGTCGCCCTGTTCCTGTCCGCCCATTTCGGGCTGATCTCGTCAGGCGCCTATCTGCTGTCGGGAGCGCTATGCACGCTGCTGGCGCTGCGGCTCAACCAGCGCCTGGATCGGACTCCCGCTTGAGTGACCTGCTTGGCCAGGGCTGGGGACCTCCCGGCCCAATGACGCTGCACGACAAGACCAACAAGCAGAATTTTCTGCTTCTGATCCAACTGCGCTGGATCGCGGTCGGCGGTCAGATCGTGACGATCCTGTTCGTCCGCTACGCGCTTGGCATCGGGCTGCCGCTGGTGCCGATGGCAGTGGTGATCCTGCTGCTGATCGCTCTCAACGTCGCCAGCCTGCGCCGGCACAGCAGCCAGGACGCGATCACCAACACCGAGCTGTTTCTTGGACTGCTGCTCGACGTCACCGCGTTGACGGTCCAGCTTTACCTGAGCGGCGGCGCGTCCAATCCCTTCATTTCGCTTTACCTGCTCCAGGTCATCCTGGGCGCGGTACTGCTGGAGACATGGTCGGTCTGGGCGCTTGTCCTCATTGCAAGCACGTGCTTCATCGCGCTGACCACCTTCTACCGTGAGATCAGCCTGCCCGCCGCACACGGTGCCGGGCTGTTCAGCCTGCACATTCAGGGCATGTTCATCTGTTTCGTCCTGGCGGCAACGCTTCTGGTGCTGTTCATCACCAGGGTCCAGAACAACATTCGCACCCGCGACGCTCATCTTGCGGATTTGCGCCAGCAATCGGCGGAGGAGGCTCACATCGTCAGGATGGGCCTGCTCGCCTCTGGCGCCGCGCATGAGCTCGGCACGCCGCTGGCTACGCTTTCCGTCATCCTCAACGACTGGCAGCGCATGCCGGTTCTCGAGGCCGATCCGGATCTGGCGCAGGAAATCCGGGAGATGCAGGGCCAGTTGGACCGTTGCAAGAAGATCGTTTCGGGAATCCTGATGTCGTCGGGCGAATTGCGCGGCGAAGGCACGGTTCGCACCTCCGTCGATGCCTTTCTGGCGGAGCTGGTGGCCGAATGGAAGTCGACACGGCTGCCGCAAGGTTTCGAATACACCAGGCGTTTCGGCGCCAACCAGGAGATCGTCTCCGATCCCGCGCTCAAACAGGTGATGTTCAATGTACTGGACAACGCACTTGAAGCGTCGCCTCTATGGGTCGGTTTGATCGTCAGCCGCCACGCGGACGATCTCATCATCGAAGTTGTCGACGCGGGACCGGGATTTGAAGAAGCCATGCTTGCTGAATTCGGCAAGCCCTACACGTCGACCAAGAACCGGCCAGGTAGCGGGCTCGGCCTGTTTCTGGTCGTCAATGTCATCCGCAAGCTGGGGGGTAGCGTCACTGTAAGAAACAGAACCGAGGGGGGAGCTTCGGTTACGTTGCATCTGCCGCTGGCTGCTCTGTCTCCGCGAGGGCACAATGCCGACTGAACGCACGCTGCTGATCGTCGAGGACGACATCGCCTTTGCCAACGCACTGCGCCGGTCTTTCGAACGGCGTGATTACGAAACGCATAGCTGCCGGAGCGTCGACGGCGTGCAGGCGCTGATCGGCACCGTTGCCTTCCAATATGCCGTCGTCGATCTCAAGCTTGCCAGCGGCTCGGGCCTTGAGTGCGTCAGGGCGCTGCACGAACACGATCCTGAAATGCGGATCGTCGTGTTGACCGGCTTTGCCAGCATCGCCACCGCTGTCGAGGCGATCAAGCTCGGCGCCTGCCAGTATCTCGCCAAGCCCGCCAATACAGACGACATAGAAGCGGCTTTCGGCCAGGTCGAGGGCAATGCTTCGGTGCCGCTCGCCGAGCGGCCAACCTCGATAAAGAACCTCGAATGGGAGCGCATCCACGAGACGCTGGTGGAGGCCGACTTCAACATTTCCGAGACGGCACGACGGCTGGGCATGCACCGCCGGACGCTGGCGCGGAAGCTGGAGAAGAGGCGTGTGAAGTAGGCACGATCCACCGGGCATGGCACATCGTGGCGATGCCGATGATAAGATTGATGCCGGCATCAATCGTTGCATTCGAACGATGTCCTCCAAAGGAAAAAATTGGCAGGGCAGGGATTAAAATCCCCACATGTTCCGTAAACAGGACATGAAACCGCCGATGCCACGCTTTGACATCATAGGACAGCTCGGTTCGCTGCGCCGCTATGCGCGCTCGCTGACGCGCGACAGCACCGACGCCGAGGACCTTGTCCATGACGCGCTGGTGCGCGCTTATGAGCGGCGCAGCACCTTCCGCTCCGGCGGAAACCTGCGCGCGTGGCTGCTGTCGATCGTCCACAACACCTTCATCGACAGGATGCGGGCCCGCAAGTCCGAGGCGTCGCGCGTCGAACAGGCTGGATACCTGGCCGACGGCAGCACGCCGGCACCACAGGAACATTCGGTGCGCCTGGCGCAGGTGCGCCAGGCTTTTTTCAGCCTGCCGGAAGAACAGCGTTCAGCGCTGCACCTCGTCGCTATCGAAGGCCTCTCCTATCAGCAGGCCGCCGATGCCAGCGGCGTGCCGCTCGGCACGCTGATGTCGCGCATCGGCAGGGCGCGCGCCGCGCTGCGCGAGATGGAGGAGCCGGCGAAGGCAAAAAACCACCTCAGGATCGTTGGAGGCCCTTCATGACCGCAACTGTCGATCCCGTGACGGATATCGACCTCGACGCCTATGTCGACGACCAGATCGACGTCACCCGCCGCATCGAGGTGGAGGCATTCTTGTCCGCTCGCCCGGAGGCGGCGGCGCGCGTGATGTCGGATCTCAGGACCCGCGATGAACTGCGCGTGGCGCTTGCCGGCTCCAAAGGTATGGCACGGCCCGCGACCGCCGATGCCGCGCGGCGGCTGGAGAGGGGGCTTGCCCGCGGCCGCATCTTCGGTGTGCTGCAGCGCGCCGCGGTGGTTGCTGTCTTCGTCGCCGCCGGGTGGCTGGCGAACGGTATCATCGGGCCGATGTCGGTGACCAAGGTCGTCGCCTCGCCGCAGCCGCCCGCCTATGTCGACGACGCAGTGCGGGCCCACAGGACCACGCTGGTGCGCGAGAGCATGCCGTCGCAGCCCGAGGCGCCCAACTACAACGCCGGCGAGATTCGCGCCGCGACCGCCATCGTCATGCCGTCGCTGCCCAAGGATTGGAAGGTCCGCGACGTGCAGATCTATCCGTCCCGCTTTGGTCCGAGCGTCGAGATGGCGGTCGAGACGAAAGACATGGGGCTGGTGTCGCTGTTTGCGATCCGGCCTGGAACCTTCGACGTCGTCAAGCCGACGATCGCGCCCTCGGGCGACATCTCATCGGCCTATTTCCAGATCGGCGATGTGGCTTATGCGGTGGTCGGACGAAGCGAGGTCCACGACCTCGACCGCGCCGCAGAGACGCTCGCCAAGACGCTCTACTGATCGATCCACAAAGGAGAACGCAAATGAACACCCCCAATCTGGGATATCGCGTCGCCGCCGGCGCCCAAACCGGAGCCGTCTTCGACGAGGGCCTGCGCCAGCATATGCTGCGCGTCTACAACTACATGGGTGTCGGCCTGGTGGTCACCGGCCTCGTCGCCTTCATGATCTCATCGACGCCGGCGCTCTACGTGCCGATCTTCTCCAGCCCGCTGAAATGGGTGGTGATGCTGGCACCGCTCGCCTTCGTCATGCTGTTCTCGTTCAAGATGCAGACCATGTCCGCGGCGAATGCCCAGGCGATGTTCTGGGCCTTCTGCGCGGTCATGGGCCTCTCGCTCGCCTCCGTGTTTCTGGTGTTCACCGGAACCAGCATCGCGCGCACCTTCTTCATCGCAGCCACCATGTTCGGCGCCACCAGCCTGTACGGCTACACGACAAAGCGCGACCTGACCCAGTTCTCGTCGTTCCTGATCATGGGCCTGATCGGCGTGGTGATCGCCAGCATCGTCAACATCTTCCTCGGCTCGACCGCGCTGCAGTTCGCCATCTCGGTGATCGGCATCGCCGTGTTCATCGGCCTGACCGCCTGGGACACGCAGACGATCAAGGAACAGTATGCCGAGAATTTCGACGCGGAATCGCGCCAGAAACTTGCCGTCTTCGGCGCCTTCTCGCTCTATCTGAACTTCATCAACATCTTCCAGCTGCTGCTGAATTTCACCGGCGAACGCGAATAACGACTATCCGCTGTGGGCAAGAGCGAGGGTTATTGCTCTTGATGCGGAGAGGTGGCCGGAGGGAGATCCTCCGGCCACAATTCGTTCCTGCAGAACCAGGCTGCACCTTGAGTCCCGAAGCGCTTTTGCTAGTCTGCCCACCGCGCCGGCCTTCAACAACGACCCGCGAGGAAATGTGGCACAGGACAGCCAAACGCTTCATGGCGACGGTATCTCGGCGACCATCGTTGCGCAGGGCGCCGAACTGATTTCGCTGCAAGATGTGCGCGGATTCGAATTCCTGTGGCAGGCGGGGCCGGAATGGCGGCGTCACTCGCCGGTGCTGTTCCCGATCGTAGGGCGGCTGGCGGGCGATCATCTGCGCCATCGCGGCCGGACCTATCCAATGACGCAGCACGGGTTCGCGCGCGACAAGCCGTTTGCCTGGGCGCGGAAGGGACCGCGATCCTGCACGCTGGTGCTTGCCGACGACGCCGACACCCGGGCGCGCTATCCGTTCGCCTTTCGGCTTGAAGTGACCTACACGCTGGTCCGCCAGCAGCTTGATGTGACTTTCGACATCACCAACACCGGCGATGAGCCGCTGCCGGCATCGATCGGGGCGCACCCGGCATTCAATTGGCCCTTGCAGCCGGATCTGGCCAAGACGGATTACCGGCTGATCTTTGCCCACGATGAACCGGCGCCGATCCGCCGCCTTAAGGACGGACTGCTGCTGAAAACGCCGCAGCCGACGCCTGTCGAAGGCAACATACTCCCGCTCTCCGAGCGGTTGTTCGACGAGGACGCGGTGATCATGGACCAGCCCGCCAGCTCCAGCGTGCGTTATGCCGCCGAGCGTGGCCCGGCGATCGAGATGTCCTGGCAAGGGGTTCGGGAGTTGGGCGTCTGGTCAAAGCCGGGCGGCGCGCCGTTCCTGTGCATCGAACCCTGGCACGGCCTTGCAAGCCCGGTGGATTTCGATGGTGATTTTGTCGACAAACCAGGCCTGATGCTGATCGCGCCGGGTGCAAGTCGCGTGATGAGCTATCAGGTACGTCTGCTGCCAATAGCCAATTGGAGTGCGCTCAGTGAATTCTGAAACGATCGAGATCTACCATCCACGTGGTGTTTCAAATTTGGGCCAATGGGACATTGGTGGTCTCAAGCTCAAAGTCTATGGTCTCGTCGCAGACAACAGAAAGATCGACGAACCCATGGCGACTCTGGCGCAGTCATTCGTGCGACAGGAGGTTCTGCCGCGTGTGGCGGACGAGGGTGACGAGAATGGCATGGGCTTTGTGATCATTCATCCTGGTGAGCTCGGTGTGTCCATCTTAGCTCACTGGTGGATACAGGGTTCGGTGCTTTGTCAGCACATCTATCGGAAGCTGTATTCCGCAACCGAACCGATGGACACGGTTAAGAGACCTGTTATTGCCTGTGTTTGGGAATTGGCTCTGATGAATGCCGAGCAGGAAGCTTGGCGAAAAACGATGATGAAAGGCGAGCCCAATCCATTGGGATACATGGGCGCTTGGGCTGACTTCGAAGCTGCATAGAGGCTGCTCATGATCGACTATTGCGTGGTCGCCCAGATCGTCGGTGCCCAATGAAGCTGTACTTCAGCCGCAATCCCAATCCTCGATTGGCGGTCGCGATCGCACGCTATCTCGAAACGAAACTGGACTTCGAATTCGCCTCGCCATTCGCTGCCGGGCAAATGGAGAAATTTCGCCGGTTAAATCCCAACCTCTCACTGCCCATCCTTGTGGATGATGAGGGAAAGAGCCTCTGGGAGGCAGACGCCATAGCCTGCAGGCTGTCGCGCCACGCGCATTCGGATTTCTGGCGCACCGGCGATGACGAACCTGAGATGATCCGGTGGCTCAGCTGGGGCAAGGAGCACTTCGCACTCGCTTGCGACACGGTGCATTTCGAACGTGGGACGAAACAGCGGTACGGCATCGGCCCGATCGATCAGAAGCGGGCGGAGGAGGGCCTGAACCAATTCCATACGGCTGCGGCAATACTCGACGCCGTGCTTGCCGAGCGGCAGTGGCTGGTCGGCAATTCGGTTTCCTATGCCGATTTTCGAATGGCGACCTTCCTACCGTTCAACGACGCCGCCAGACTGCCGCTCGACGATTATCCCTCTGTCAGCCGCTGGTACCGTCGACTTGAAGACATCGACGCCTGGCGTGACCCTTTCAAAGGGATGGATGCACCCGAATTGCCGCCGGTGCCGCAAATGGCCGTCGCGGATCAGCGGTGAGAACGCGCGCGAAGAGCAGCGCAGCAGGCCGAGCCTACCAAGGCGATGATGTGCGGGGGACCGGATGAATATCTATGTCCTGAGCGTGATCGAAGGACAGGAATGGGTCCTTCCTCGGCAGGCGGACGACTACCAGCTGTTTTCGACGCTCTGCGGCCGGAAGCAGACACAATGGCATCCGCCCAGGATGGAGATCCTGCGCGAACACGACGACGGTACGCTCCGGCAATATTCAGATTTTCCATGGCTTGGCGAGCATGTGCTCATCCTGCGAGCGAGGGCGTCGAAGTTGCTTCGGCCAACCCTCCAACCATACGGTGAATTCCTGCCGCTTCCTGCTGACGAGCCAATATCGCTCTTCAATGTCACCACCGTGATCGATGCACTGGACGAGGAACGTTCAAAGATCGTTCGCTTTGACGATGGCGGCGTCATGGTGATCGAAAGCCTCGTCCTTCGAGCGGACGCAATCGGCGGTACCGAGATATTCAAGCTGCCCGAGCGTGCCGACGGGGTGCGAACATCCGATATTTATCTGCAGGAGACGATCGTACGCCGGATCGGGGAGCTTGGGCTCAAGGGCATTGCTTTCAACCTGGTCTGGAGCGACGAGCCGGTCGGACGAGGCAGGATCGAATACCCAGGTGTCAAAAAGGGCATTTCAACCGCAAGCTCGCTCACGCGCCTTTGGGCCGCTCTGCGGCGAAGAGCGGGATTTTGACATCAAACCTGCCGGACGACGGTGCCGACCACATTGACAAGAAGGCGCGCGGCGGTCAGCGCTGACAGGCCGTCAATATCGGCCGGAGGATAGAACTCGACAAGGTCGAATCCTGCGATCCTGGCCCGTTTGCCGAGGCCGGCGATCAGGTCGATTACCTGCGTGTAGGTGAGGCCGCCGGGTGTACGCGCCGCCACGCCCGGCATGATGCTTGGATCAAGGCTGTCGCAGTCGAGGGTGACGACGACCCGCGCGGCTTCCGGAATATGCCGGAGCGCGGCTTCGACGCCCTGGGCATGAACCTCGCGGGCGGTCACGAAGCGGCTGCCATAGCGCCGGGCTGCTTCGATTTCGGCGATGCGCGCGCTGCCGACGCTGCGCAGACCGACCTGCACCATGCCGGCGACATGCGGCATCTCGCTTGCCCTGCGCATCGGGCTCGAATAGCCGTGGCGTTCGCCATGAACCTCGTCGCGCCAGTCTATATGGGCGTCGACCTGCAGGACCCAGACCGGCCCGTGCTCTGCAAAGCCGGCGAGGAAGGGAATGGTCATGGAACAGTCGCCGCCGATCAGGATCGGCACAGCCGGCAACGTCAGGATCTCGCGCGTTTTTGCCTCGATCCTGGCCCGGTTGCCGGCATTGTCATGCATGGTGGTCAAGATATCGCCGGCGTCGACGCAAGAGTCCGGCTTGCCGTCGAACAGCGGGCCGCCAAGATCGAAATCCCAGTGCTCGACGAACGCGGCATCGTCCTGGCTGGCAGCACGGATGGCGTTGGCGGCCAAGGCATAGCCGCTGCTGTCCTTGCCGGGATAGGTGCTGCCGTGACCGGCCCCGAAGATCACCGCACGAGGCACGCGGCTATCTGCAAGACGGTCGGGAAAGCCGAGAAAGGGAGGCGAGGGGGTCATGCCTTGATGGTCCTGATGATGGCTTGGCGCACGCCGATCGGGGTGCGGTTAGATCAAGCGCCTCGGCTTCAGCTTTGTACCCGATTGGGTAAGCCCAATAAACTCTAAAACGATCGAGATCGAGCACCCACGGGGTGTTTCAAATTTGGGCCAATGGGACATTGGCGGCGGCATGGGCCGATTCCGAGGCGACATAGAGACTTGCGCGCCGGCGATGACGTTGGGCCGGGCTTGGATCGGCAGGCGCGATCCCGAAATTTCCAGTACGTGACGAGAATGAACCTTTGGCTGGCCGCCCGGTAGCGGAACCAGGCGGGGTTCACGTTGTTACCACAGCGGGCGACTGCCGGTTGCCGGATTCGGAGTCATCGTTTCATGACCAATGGCCCATTGCCTGAAAACGTTCTGGTCTCGCTTCCCATGATTGACGCAAAGGCGGCGCCGACGCTCAAAAATGCCGAGGCGGAGGTATTTTATACCGAAGCAATCCGCGAGCTTGCCGCCACCGACATTCCCTTTCTGGTCGCCGGGACCTACGCGGTAAGCGCCTATACGGGTGTCACCCGCCAGACCAAGGACCTCGATATCTTCTGCAAGGCAGGCGACTACGCGCGGATCCTCGCCCATTTCAAGCAGCTTGGATATGCCGTCGAAATCGAGGACGACCGGTGGCTCGGCAAGGTGTTCAAGGGCACGCATTTCTTCGACGTCATCTTCGGCTCGGCCAACGGCACGGTGCCTGTTGGCGACCTGTGGCTGGAACACGCCCGCCAAACCGAGCTGTTGGGCAGCAGGGTGCGGATCATCGGCCCGACCGAACTCATCTGGTCCAAATGCTTTATCCAGGACAGAGG
>NZ_RZPI01000889.1:0-1851 GCF_003998715.1 Mesorhizobium sp. M7A.F.Ca.CA.002.15.2.1 | reverse complement strand
GCTGAGATTTGAGCATGCCAAAGCGGAGCGAATTTCGCCCCGCTTCAATCAGGTTACGTTTACGATCAGCCCGGCACAATGATAATCGAGGCGCCGTTCGACGCTGTGACCGCCGACAGACGGCCCTTTTTCAAGAACGACGGCTTCACATAAATCTTCTTCATTTTCAGACTCTCCTAAAATCCCAGCCTGATGATGCCATACTGCGGCCATCTGTCAACCATGCGAGCTGAAAGCAACAAACAATAAACCCAACAATGCGCGACCAGGGGCCAGGGTCCCTATTCTTTGCTTCGGGCCATCCCAAAACCAATTGCACCTGGAGTTTGCTCTCCAGCGCCGGCGCGATCCGCCAGAGATGCGCCGGATTAAAGCGTGACGCTGCTCGGGGCGTTTGCCGTGACGGCGGAAAGCTTGCCCTTCTTGACGAAGGTCGGCTTCGCGTAAGTCTTCTTCATGGTGTTCTCTCCTGAACTCTCGGCGAGCATGGCAGATGCGCGACATGTGTCAACCAAGCCGGGCGCCGACGGCGGCCCTCCTGGCGCTATCGGCTGGCGGCCAGCGCCTGGCCTCCGGCTCGCTCGACGGCACGGCCCGGCTATGGGGCATGGACACCGGCCACCAGATCGCGCTGTTCGACAGCAAGACCGGCCCGATCTATGCGGGCGTCCGCCGCGGTGCTGACCGGCGGCAATGATCGCACCACCCGCGACTGGCCGCCCGACGGCGGTGACGGCGTCGTGCTGTTTGCCGGCGCGTCGGAATGAGCAAATCTTGATCACCTTGTCCGCCGTGCTATGTAAAGCCCATGCCAGCATCCAGCCTCCCAGACAACGCGCCGCTCATCGTCATCGATCTCCAGACCGGTATGTTCGACGGCGTGCACGAACCGCCGATCCATGATGCGCCAGGCATAGTCGAGCGCACCAAAGCGGTGATCGACTGGGCGCGGGGCGGCGGGCGCAAGGTCGCATTTGTCAGGCATGATGGACCCGAAGGCGATCCGTTGGCACCGGATCAGCCGGGCTGGCCGGTTTGGCCCGCACTTGGCCAAGCTGCGGACGAGCCGACCTTTGCCAAATCCGTGCGCGATGCTTTCAGCAATCCCGCCTTCGGCGACTGGGTTGCCGGGCAGGGTGCGGGTGCTGTCGTGCTCCTGGGCGCGCAGACCGATTTTTGCGTGGCCGCGACGGTCAAGGGCGCGATCGCCAGAGGGCTCGGCGTGACCGTGGTGTCCGATGCGCACAGCACGCTGGACAATGCCAGCGAGAGTGCCGAGCAGGTCATCGTCAGGCACAATGGCGAATTCGCCGAGGCCGGCGTCAATCTGGTGACCACAAAGGCGCTTGTCGGCGGCTGAAGCCCGAACGTCGCCGCAGGCCGCATTATCAGGCAGGCCGGCTTGAGGACTTCGCGAGGGAAGACAGCGCCGGGCGCCTGCCGTGGTCGACGCGGACGGGGGGGGCGCATTGTTGGGATGGCTCGGGCGCCCGCGTCAACCAGGGCGGCTCGTACCGCCGCATTAGCAACATTGCACATTGCGTGCCGCTCGAAACTTCCGCGAAAGCGGAATAGGCCGGAGCAAAAGGGCGGATTCGGCTGAGACTTTCGGCGCGCTTTCCCGGTCCGGGAGTCAAAAAGCCTGCTGGTTATTGGAAATGTCGTTCAAGGCGTTTGCCGGTGCTGCACCGGATCGGCGAGGAACGACACCGCAATCAGGTCGTCGCCATCGATCCGGCCGTGACGATCTTCCATGATGGCCGCGACCTTTTGAAAGGTTTTCATTTCGGCATCCGTCACCCGCGCATCGCGCATCCGGGCCTGGAGATCGGCCAGGCGAACGCCCAAAGC
>NZ_RZPI01000888.1:0-1855 GCF_003998715.1 Mesorhizobium sp. M7A.F.Ca.CA.002.15.2.1 | reverse complement strand
GCGGCGCGGAAGGGGGAGGGGCTGACCGTCGATCGCGGGGTCGCGGCCGTCCATGAAGATGCGCATGGCGCCGATCTCGGTGTAGGCGACGTCTTCCTGGGCGCGGCGGCGGATCGCGGTGATGCGGGCCAGGATCTCACGAATATGGACGGGCTTGCGAATGACGTCATCGACGCCGCTCTCGAACAACCGCAGCGTGTTCTCCAGCGAATGCTGTTCGCTCAGCGCAATCACCGGGGCGCCGGTGCGGTCGCGGATCTGGCGCGGAGAGATGGAACCTTCGCGGCAATCGCCGATGAGGAAGGCCCTGACCGAGCGCAGATCGGTGTCGGCGGCCGAATTCACCCACTCACCGAATTCGCCGGATGCAAAGCCTGCACAGGCGATGCCCTCACGATCGAAAAGTGAATTGTATCCCTCTGTTACGAGCTCGCGCTCGTCAACGATCACAATCATCGGCCCCGCCTTCCGAATCGAATCATTTGCCCCGTGAAGAGAGGCCTATCCGCTGGCGAGAATCCTGAACAACCGTCATTTCTTGTAGCTAGTTTCTTGGGAGTCTGGAATCGTATCGGTTGCATTAGCGTGCAGCCAGATACGCATTCGGCGCCAAGTTTTGGCCAGGCCAGAACAACAATTCGGGGTTGTGTGTTAGGTCTATTAGTAATGGAAAATGCGCTTATGGGTTGCAGAATCCGCGGGCGTTCGCGGTCCATTTTCCAAAGCCGGTGGCGACCATGTTGGCAATGACACGGCAGACATAGATCTTCTGCGCCGGGTCATTGTCGGGGCCGGCATGATAGCGGGCCACGGCCATCGACCAGGTCTCGTGACGGGCATGAAGGCTGGCCAGGAAGCGCGCCGCATAGTCGACATTCTGACGTGGGTCGAGCATGTCCTCGACGCTGCGAAAATGCGATGCGTGGTAGTGGTGGTTGATCTGCATGCAGCCCAGATCGATCAGGGTCTTGCCCTCGCGCCGGGCATTGGCGAAGGCGGCAAGGGCCTCGGGCCGGCTTCTGGGAAAGACTGCTTTTCCCTCTATATTCAAAGCGTTGGGTTGAAGGCTGCCCTTGTTGCCGGTCTCCGTCAGGCCAACGGCATAAAGGATGCCGGCGGGAACGCCATAGCGGTCGGCGGCGCGCAGGATTTCCGGCTCGCAAGGGTTGGTCGTGGCTGCGGCAGCTGTTACCGCGCTAGATAAAGATATCGCCGCCAGCGCGCTCGCGAGAAGGCGAAGTGCCGCGGCCGTAGTCCTGCGCGTCATCGTTGCGGTTCCTTGAGGATTGCTGACCCGGTTGCTGGCCGCCGGCTCCACCATTGCCGCCGCCCGAATTCCCCGGTTGAAAGGATGCTGGATCGCGGCCTGTTGCCGCCGCCAACGGAGCGGTTGCATCCGTCCGGGTTGTAGCGGGAACTGCTACCGAAGGTTGCAGTATCGTGACCTTGTCAACCTCGAAGCCGAGCCCTCGCAGCGACTTGACGATGGCCTCGCTGTCGGCGGACAGCCGACGATAGGCATCGTGTGTTTCAGGCTTCAGCTCAATCGAAAGTTGTTCCCCGGAGAGGCGAAGATTGGCCGTCACCATGCCGAGTTCGGCAGGGTGAAGTTCGATCTTCAACACATGTGTCGGAACGGCAACAGAGCTGGCCAGATGGGTGGTCGTGGGTGAGGCTGAAAGCGCCTTTTGCGGCCCGGCGTCGGCGGCTATGGCGTTGATCACATTGAGGGCCGCCTGGCTGATGGGACCCTGCGGCGGCGCGGGGAAGCTCCGTTCCGACACCACGTCGATGCGCGCGGCGGACAGGGACTGTTTTCCCGCTTCGGGACGCATCGAGGACCGCACATCCTCGA
>NZ_RZPI01000887.1:0-1867 GCF_003998715.1 Mesorhizobium sp. M7A.F.Ca.CA.002.15.2.1 | reverse complement strand
AAGCAATATTCAAGCCCGGCGTCATGGCGGTGGCGGTTTTTAACCGCGCTCTAGGATTTCTTTCCGCTTTTTGCCTTTCCGCTCTGATGGGAGCGCAAGATACGGCTCTTCAGCACGTTGGACGACTTGAAGGTCATCACCCGACGCGGCAGGATCGGCACTTCCTCGCCAGTCTTGGGATTGCGGCCGATACGCTCGTTCTTGGAGCGGACGTGGAATGTCGCGAAGGACGACAGCTTCACCGTTTCGCCGCGCACGATGGCTTCGCAGATTTCATCCAGCACCGCTTCGACGAGTTCGGCCGATTCAGTGCGCGACAGGCCGACCTTCCGGTAAACTGCCTCGGCAAGGTCGGCGCGCGTAAGTGTCTTTCCCCCCATGCGACCGTCCCATCAGCTCAAAACATAAAATTCGGCACAACAACGGCAGAGCCTAAGTAATTGATCCGTCAAGGTCAAGGACCGAAACTGGACCGTTCGGCACTTACCAGCGAACCAGGACAGCGCCCCAGGTGAAGCCGCCACCCATCGCTTCCAGGAGGACGAGATCGCCCTTCTTGATGCGGCCGTCGGCAACGGCCACCGACAGCGCCAACGGCACGGAAGCAGCCGAGGTGTTACCGTGCAAATCGACCGTAACCACCACCTTTTGCTCAGCTATCCCGAGCTTCTTGGCGGAAGCGTCAATAATTCGTTTATTGGCCTGGTGCGGCACGAACCAGTCGAGATCCTCGGCTGAGATACCGGCTTGCGCGAACGTCGCCTCGATGACGTCGGTGATCATGCCGACCGCGTGCTTGAAGACTTCGCGGCCCTCCATCCGGAGATGGCCGACCGTACCCGTCGTCGACGGCCCGCCATCGACAAAAAGCTTGTCCTTGTGCGTGCCGTCGGAGCGCAGGCTGGCCGCCAGAACGCCATGGTCGGCGATCGTGCCCGCGCCCTCGCCCGCTTCCAGGATCATGGCACCGGCGCCGTCTCCGAACAGCACACAGGTCGACCGGTCGCTCCAGTCGAGAATGCGCGAGAATGTTTCGGACCCGATCACCAGGACACGCTTGGCCAGGCCGCCGCGGATGTAGAGATCGGCGGTGGTCACGGCATAGACGAAACCCGAACAGACCGCCTGCATGTCGAAGGCAAAGCCGTGATGCATACCGAGCCGGTTCTGGATCTCGACGGCGGTGGCCGGAAACGTGTTGTTGGGCGTCGAGGTCGCCAGCACGATCAGATCGATGTCGGCGGGCGTGAGGCCCGCATTGGCAAGTGCGGCACGTGCCGCCGCTTCCCCCAGCGAAGCGGTCGTCTCGTCATCGCCCGCGATGTGGCGCTGGCGAATGCCGGTGCGCTGGGCGATCCACTCGTCGGAGGTCTCGACCATGCCTTCGAAATCGGCATTCTTCATGATTCGGCGGGGCAGCGCGGCGCCCGTGCCGCGCACGACTGATCTGATCAAAGTTCTTTCCTATTCCTTTGCGTCGGTGACGACGTCGGATTTCCTAGATGACAGGGCGCGCGGGTTGCGCGCATGAAACAGGTCCAGATCGGCCTCGATACGGTCGAGGAGGTTGTTGCGGACCATGTCATAGCCGAGTTCGATCGCGGCGGCGAACCCGTCAGAATCAGCACCGCCATGGCTTTTGACGACGATCCCGCTCAGCCCCAGGAAAACGCCGCCATTGGAGCGGCCGACATCCATCTTTTCGCGCAAGCGGTTGAAGGCGCCCTTAGCGAAGACGTAGCCGATCCTGGCCATCAGGGTGCGGCTCATCGCGGCGCGCAGATAACCCGCTATCTGGCGCGCCGTGCCTTCCGCGGTCTTCAGAGCGATGTTGCCGGCGAAGCCCTCGGTCACCACAACGTCGACC
>NZ_RZPI01000886.1:0-1873 GCF_003998715.1 Mesorhizobium sp. M7A.F.Ca.CA.002.15.2.1 | reverse complement strand
GGCATAGGGGTCGGCAAACAACGCGCCGAGGCCGCCGGCATCCGCCAGATCGTCGAGCGCCTCGTAGCCGGTCAGGCTGAGGAATTCCTCGTTCGCATAGTGCAACTGGTCTCCGGAATGGATGAGCAGCGGCACGGGCAGCTTACCGAGCAGCGACGTGTCCGGGGCCTTGTGTTCATCTCCGGCGGAAAACGCCGACGGCACGAACCCTTCGGCCTTGAGCGGCGGAACCTGCAGGCGAGGGCGCTCGACGCGTATTTCCGCAGCGTCGCCTGCATTGACGGCCTGCGCGGCAACCGCCTGCTCGTCAGGCGATGCGGCTTCCTCGTCGGGCTGCGCCCAATCCTCGCTGTCTTCGGCATCGCGAAAATCTGCTGACGTCATGCTGTCGTCATCGAGGACATCATGTGTCGCGTCAGTGGCTTCAGGCTCTTCGCCGGGCGAAACCGCAGCGGTGTTCTCTGGTTCCGCCGCCACGGGGCCACGTTCGTCATCTTGGCCGGCATAGTCCAGCAACGAGCCCGTCACATTCATCCCAGGGGGGGCTTCACGAGCCGCTTCGTCCGGGTGACCGTCAAGCCGTGCCAGATCCTGCTCGTCTTCGGCATCGACATCGGTCTCGGATGGCTCGACCGGTTCGTTCTCTGGCCCTGACGCAGGGATGCCGCCGGTGCGCATCGGGTCGTCGGACGCCTTGACCGGAGCCTCGGTCTCCGCTGCCGACGCCTCAGCAGTCTCAGTCTCTGGTGGCTCGACCGGAGCACTCTCCTTCTTCAGCCGCTCGCCGATTTCGCGGAAGGCGCTGCGTTCCAGGGTCGAGAGGCCCTTGTCGTTGGCTGGCTGGCGATGTTCGGCGAGCCGGATCACCTTGTCGGCAAAGCGCCGCTCCTGTTTCGGCACGATGGTCAGCGCCGGCACCTCGCCCTTGAACGGATCCGATGCCTGAGCGTCCTCGGCCCTGGGCTCCTCAGCGTTCGGCTGTTCGGGCGCGGGTTGGATGACTTGCGGTTCCGGCGTTGCCGGCGCCCGGCCATTGGGCACCAGCGCCATGCCGATGGCCTCCGGATCGACGACCGCGTCGCTGGCGCGGGCAACGCCGAAGCCGCGGAAACCCTCGAAGGCGCGGCTGCGCCCATAGACAGGCAGCGCCGCCAGGTCGACGGGTATCTTCAGATCGGTGCCGACGACCGGCCACAGCACGGAGCGTCCGGACCAGGTATCGCGCCGTTCGAGAAGCCCCGATATCTCGCCCGAGGGGTCGAGGCCGAATGTGGCGGCGACATCCCTGAAGCGTCGGCCAATCACGTCGGCCGCCGGCTTGCCGACGATGTCGGCGAATTCCGGCGACAGCGCGCTGAACTTGCCTTCGGCATCGGTGCGCCAGACGAAGCGCACCGGCGCCGCTGCGCGGTCTATCGCCGAGACGGTCGTCGGCGTGGCCGCGGAGGTGGACTGGACTTCCAGGGCCGCCGGTTCTTGAGGCGCTTCAGGTCCGGACGCAGCTGGTCGCGGCGCCTGTTCCCCTCCGTCCTCGCCGGCGTTGAAGTACCAATGGTCGTGTTGCGCCGGTGTGGGCTCTGCTGCCGCCTGATCGCTGTTGGCAGCCGTCGGCGCCTGCCCGATCACGTCGGTGATCGCATGCGGCTGCGATGCGGCGACGTCCTCGGTCGGCAGTGCGGCGCCTGGTTCCTCGGTCGGCGTCTCGCCACCCTGTTCCGGCTGCGAAGCCGCATCGCCAGCTGGTGCCGCCTCGGCAATGGTTTGCGTGAGGTGTTCGCCCGCAGGGGCTGTGTCGTCGAGCTGGTCCTCGTCGATCACCACCAGCAGATGCCGCTCCTCGGTCAATCTTGCCAGCCCCGCCGGGTAGGAGGCC
>NZ_RZPI01000885.1:0-1877 GCF_003998715.1 Mesorhizobium sp. M7A.F.Ca.CA.002.15.2.1 | reverse complement strand
TTTAGAGCGCCGGGTCGCCCGGCCCTCTTGTCCTCTGGCCCGATGCTTCTTCCAATGAGCAGGAACCGGCTCAACTTCGGACCGTTGCCATCTGCCGGAATCCCAGCCTTCATCACCAACCAAGGCACTTGTGACAAAACTTTTGCCGGATCGGCTTGCTTTTCCGAAATTCAGTCGCTAGGGAACACGTCTCGTCGCGACCGGTCGTTTACGATCGGATTGCGGGGTCATGGAAAGCATGGCCTGTTGCGCGCCCGTAGCTCAGCTGGATAGAGCACCAGACTACGAATCTGGGGGTCAGGAGTTCGAATCTCTTCGGGCGCGCCAAACAATTATATGAGACCGTTGGGATTTCCGACCTTTTCTATGTTGCCTTCAACAGCCTAGAGGGGAACAAAAAGCCGTAAAAATCCCGGAATGGGGCTCAAAGCCCCACGGATACTCCCACTAATTCATATGCGGTTCACTGGCTGTCCTACTCTCATCGAGGGTGACAAACCGTGAGGAAGCCATTCTCGGGCAGCCTCACGGAACGGGTAGCAGTTGCGCATTGCCGATCTTCCCGCCATCTATGCAAGAAGGCGCGGGGATCAATCAAGGCAATGCTTAAACCCTTTGGGAAGTGGTTCGTTACGAATTGGGAACGGGTCTTGTTTGTGATCGTCGGCTTGGCCCTGCTCGGCGCGAGCCTGACATTGATCTATCAGGAAAAAGTGACAGAAGCCGCCGCAGTCTTTGGCCTTGGCTTTCTCAGCTTTCTCTACGCCAACGTTTCGCGCTTCAAACGCTTCAAAGGGCTGGGCTTTGAAGCGGAGCTTTGGGAGGACAAGCAGAAAGAAGCCGCTGACCTCATTGAACGCTTGCGCGATATCGTTTCGATCTACACGCGGGAAGTTATACTTGGAAAGGTGAAGGCGGGGCGTATCGGGGTTGCAGGAAAGTGGAATGATCATTGGAAGCTCTATGATGATCTTGTCACGCAGCACAACACCCTTGGACAGAAGGTCGATTTTTCGGACATCAAAAAGGAAATGGATGACACTTTCCTTTTCGACATGACGATGCCCGAAATCAGGAAACTAAGAGCCGCTACGAATAAAGGAAAAGAGGCTGCAAGGCAAAGGATCGAGCAGGAGTTTGGAAGTCCCGTCCGTGACAATGAAGGCTACAATCGGCGCTGGGCGCAGTTTCGCGAGATACCTGAAGACATCAAAGACCCCTTCAAGATTTCGATCAAGGAGGATTTGGCAGGTTACGCCTTGAAGGTCTGGCGGGAAACCAAAGAACGGCTCAAACGAGATTTTGACGTGGACGCGGATGTTGACCAAAAGGTCCTTGATCGGTTCGTAACAATCTCAAAGCTCTATCAGTCCCGACCGGTTCAAGTGACGGACGAAATGATCGCATGGGCGAACCGGGAGGACTGAAATACTCCTTGCGCTTCAGTTCAAGTTCGGCAGACCTCATAGATCTCATGCGGACGACCTAGCTGGTCATGAACTCAGCCTGTTCATCGTGCCAGCCCTTCATCCACCTTTCACGGCGACCGCTATCCGTATAGGGGCATTTGCGCAGCGGGACGTGGCGTCGACAGGCTTTCTGCCCCTCTTCATAGACCGACCCGCCACCGTGAAGGTGCTCTTGTAAAAGGGCGGCACTGATTGTTGACTTCGGCATTTCATTGTCTCCGGTTTGAGTGCCGGAACATGGGAACGCGGCGACGGGGCAACAATCCGCAATTTTCGAACATCTATGGGAAAAGCGTCGACCTGTCCGTTACTTCCTTCTCCATCATATAATTGTTCCGCACGACCGGAGGTCCTAAGTGACGCTTGAAGAAGCTATTGCCGAGCATATGCAGCTAATCGACTTGGAGC
>NZ_RZPI01000884.1:0-1883 GCF_003998715.1 Mesorhizobium sp. M7A.F.Ca.CA.002.15.2.1 | reverse complement strand
CACTGCGCGACAGTTCGTTCAGCACCATGCCGCTGCGCTCGACCGGGGCCGGGGGCGGCGGGGGTGGCGGCGCCTTCGGTGCTTCCGGCACGACGACGGGTGCGGCCACGACCGCCGGCTTCGGTGTGAAGACGGGGGCGGCAACAGGCTCCGGCTTGTCGCCGGGCATCGAGAACTTGCGCTTCTTGGTTTCGACGACGACCTGCTTGGTGCGGCCGTGCGAGAAGTTCTGGCGCACAGTGCCCTGTTCCATACCGGGGCGCTTCAGCGTCAAGGTCTTCTTCGGCGTCACACTCAGCGTATTGTCGTCACCCGATTTCGTATCGCTCATTCCATATCCTCTGCGGCATCATCTTCGTCAGCAACAGCCGCAAGCATTGCCAGATCGTCCGGGGAACCGCCCCGATACCGGTCGAGCGCAACCATGCGCTTCTGGACCGCCCTGCCCGCGTCTCCCGCGAGAACGGCAGCATGTATCACATTTGTACCCCCCAATGCCAAGCTCAACTCGGCCTCGGAGAAAAGTTTGTAGGCAAGGATAGCGGGCCCACCGAGATGGACCGTCGCCCGTCGCGCCTGGCTGATCTTGCGCACGCCGTCATCGGACGCCTCGGAAGCATGCAGCACGAAAAGCGCCAATCCGCCGCGCACCGCGCTCTCGACCTTGGTAGCACCAAGCGAAATTGCGCCTGCCTTGCGGGCAAGACCAAGCATGCCCAGAGCGTGCCTGGAAAGCAGCCCGTCGACCATGCCGCCAAGATCGGGCGGCACGACCACCTGTGCCTTGAAGGCGCGGGCAAAGAGGTTCTTCGCCGCAGCCTTGTCGATATGTAGGCGGTCGGCGCTCACCCAGCAACCGCGGCCGGGCAGATTTCTCTTGATGTCGGGAACGACGGCCGAATCCGGGCCGACGACGAACCGGATCAGATCATCCGGTTCGGCTTGTTTGCGCGTAACGATGCAGGTGCGATCGTTCATCTCGTCCAAGGGCGGGTTCGGTGCGATGCGGTTTCACCTCACGCACCAACGGCTTCGTCAGCCGAGACTTCTTCGGCTGCAAGCTCGTCTTCGGTGATCCAGCCGGCCTTGAGGCGGGCGGCCAGAACCATCTGTTCGGCGTCTGCGCGGGTCACGCCATGATTGGCCAGCACGCCCGGATAGACTTTTGTCTCGCCGTCCTTGCGTTCCTTCCAGCCGGTCAGGTCGTCGGCGGCATAGCCGGCGAAATCCTCGATCGTCTTCACGCCGTCCTCGCCAAGCGTCACCATCATGGCGGTGGTGACGCCGGGGATTTCGCGCAATTCGTCCGAAACGCCGAGCGCCTTGCGCTTGTCGTCGTGCTCGGCCTCGATCTTCTCCAGATATTCGCGGGCGCGGGTCTGGATCTCCGAAGCGGTGTCCTCGTCGAAACCATCGATAGAGGCGATCTCGCCGGAATCGACATAAGCGACTTCCTCAACGCTGGTGAAGCCTTCGGAGGCCAGCACCTGGCCGACCATCTCGTCGACGTCGAGGGCTTCCATGAACAGCGACGAACGCTCGACGAATTCCTTCTGGCGGCGCTCGGATTCTTCGGCTTCGGTCAGGATATCGATATCCCAGCCGGTCAGCTGCGAAGCCAGACGCACGTTCTGGCCGCGGCGACCGATGGCCAGCGACAGCTGGTCGTCGGGAACCACGACTTCGATGCGTTCGGCATCCTCGTCGAGCACGACCTTGGCGACTTCCGCCGGCTGCAGCGCATTGACGATGAAGGACGCCGCAGAAGGCGACCACGGAATGATGTCGATCTTCTCACCCTGCAATTCGCCGACGACCGCCTGGACGCGGCTGCCGCGCATGCCGACGCAGGCGCCGACCGGATCGATCGATGAGTCCCGCGA
>NZ_RZPI01000883.1:0-1894 GCF_003998715.1 Mesorhizobium sp. M7A.F.Ca.CA.002.15.2.1 | reverse complement strand
AAACGCTGATGGGCAACTATCCCATGCGCATCCGCTGGCAGGTGCACCGCTATCTGCTCAAGCAGTCGATGAGTTTCTACCAGGACGAGTTCGCCGGCCGCATCGCGACCAAGCTGATGCAGACGGCTCTCGCCGTGCGCGAATGCGTCATCAAGGTGATCGACGTCCTGAATTACGTTATCGTCTACTTCCTCGGCATGCTGCTCATCGTCGGCTCGGCCGACTGGCGGCTGGCCGCGCCGCTCGGCGTCTGGCTGGTCGGCTATATCCTTTTGCTGCGGTTTTTCATTCCCCGGCTGGGCAAGGTCGGCGAGGAACAGGCCAATGCGCGCTCGATCATGACGGGCCGGGTCGTCGACAGCTACTCAAACATCCAGACGGTCAAGCTGTTCAGCCATGCACGCCGCGAAGCGTCATTCGCCAAAGACGGTATGTCCGGCTTTCTCGAAACGGTCTACCGGTCGATGCGCCTGGTGACAGTGCTTTTCGGCTCGCTCTACATACTGAACGCGCTGCTCTTGTTCTCGGTGACCGCGATGGCGCTGTGGCTGTGGCTGGGGCAAGCAGTGACGATCGGCGCGGTCGCCGTGGTCATCGGCCTTGTGCTCAGGTTGTGGGGCATGTCGCAATGGATCATGTGGGAAATGTCGGGCCTGTTCGAGAACATCGGCACGGTGCAGGACGGTATCGCCTCGATCTCGCTGCCGCGCCTTGTCGAGGACCGGCCGGACGCGAAGGAGATCAGCGTTTCCAGGGGTGAGATCCGCTTCGAGGACATTCGCTTCCACTACGGCAAGCAGAAGGGTGTGATCGAGGGCCTGTCGCTGGCGGTGAAGCCGGGCGAGAAGGTCGGCATCGTCGGCCGTTCCGGCGCCGGCAAGTCCACGCTGGTCAACCTGTTGCTGCGCTTCTACGACCTCGAAGCCGGGCAGATATTGGTCGATGGCCAGGAAATCGCCGCTGTGAAGCAGGATTCGCTTCGTGCGCAGATCGGCATGGTCACGCAGGACACCTCGCTGCTGCATCGTTCGGTGCGCGAGAACATCCTTTATGGCCGGCCCGATGCAACCGACGAGATGCTTGTCGAGGCGGCGCGGCGCGCCGAGGCGCTGGACTTCATATCGGGGCTTTCGGATGCCAGCGGCCGCAAGGGCTTCGACGCCTATGTCGGTGACCGCGGCGTCAAATTGTCCGGTGGCCAGCGGCAACGCGTCGCCATTGCTCGCGTTATGTTGAAGGACGCACCTATACTTATCCTTGACGAAGCGACCTCGGCGCTTGATTCCGAAGCCGAGGCGGCGATCCAGGAGAATCTCTACAAGCTCATGCAAGGCAAGACCGTCATCGCCATCGCGCACCGGCTGTCGACCATCGCGGCGATGGACAGGCTGGTGGTGATGGACAAGGGCCGTGTCATCGAGGAAGGTTCGCACGAAGAACTCGTCGCCAAGGGCGGGCTCTACGCGCAGCTCTGGCAGCGCCAGTCGGGCGGGTTCCTGCTTGAGGACGGTCCCGCCAACGACGCACTTGCAAAGAGGCAAGCCGCAGAATGATGGCCGCCGCATGATGACAGCCGTCTATCGCTGGTTCGAGAACTGGGTCTATCCGTTCAGGGAGCCGGCGAATCTTCGGCCACCGATCAGTGTCGGCGGCTTTCTCTGGCACTATGTCGGCCAGGCGAAGTTCGCCTTCTTCGCCATGCTGGTCATCGGCGGCATCGCGCCGCTGGTCGAGGCCGGCCTGTTCTACTTCGTCGGGCGGCTGGTCGATATTCTCGACCAGCTTCCCGCCGAGCGCAGCTGGCACGCACTGTGGGCCGCCGCCGGCCCTGAACTGGTTTTCATGGCCGTGGTGGTGCTGGTCATCCGCACCGTCGTCGTCGGCCTGTCGGCGC
>NZ_RZPI01000882.1:0-1897 GCF_003998715.1 Mesorhizobium sp. M7A.F.Ca.CA.002.15.2.1 | reverse complement strand
AGTCCACCTCCATGCTGACGCCGAAAGGTATCGACGAACTGGGCGCGCTGATGCGCCGCCTTGTCGAGCAGGGCCTTGCGATCGTCTTCATCACCCACAAGCTCAAGGAGGCGGCTGCCTTCGGCGACCGCATCTCGGTGCTGAAGCTTGGCCGCAAGGTCGGCGAGATTCCACCCGAGCGGTTTCGCACGCTGGGCGAACAGGAGATCGTCTCGGAGATCGTGGAATTGATGTTCGGCAAGCAGAAGGATGACCCGGAAGCCGTCGAGCGTCCTGTCCGCACTGCCCGCGCCGGCGCTGCCCCGCTGCTTCAGGTGACGGACCTGGCGGTAGCGGCGACGGACAATGCGCCGGGCCTGTCGTCGATCTCCTTCGACATCCGCCCGGGCGAGATCCTCGGCATAGCCGGCATCGACGGCAACGGCCAGAAGCAGCTGGCGGAAGCGCTGGCCGGCCAGCGTACAGCCACAAGCGGCTCGGTGCGGCTGGACGGCGCCGACATCGAGACGCTGAGCGTCGGCGAGCGCCGCCGGCGCGGCCTTCGCTACCTGACCGACGACCGACTGGGCGAGGGCACTGTCGGCACCTTCCCGGTCTCGATCAATTTCTTCCTCAAGCAGGTCGGCGCGGCCCCGTTCTGGCGCAACGGCGTCGAGCAGCGCGCGGAGATCGACAAGCGCGCCGCGCAGCTCGTGCGCGAATACGACGTGCGCACGCCGAGCCTGAAGACGCCCGTCGCGCGGCTGTCCGGCGGCAACATCCAGAAGGTGCTTCTGGCAAGGGAACTGGCTGAAGGCGCCAAGGTGGTGATCTTCAACAAGCCGACCTATGGGCTCGATCTCACCAACACATTGGCGTCGCGCCAGCGCATTCGCGATACGGCGGCGCGTGGCCTTGCCGTGCTGCTGATCTCCACCGACCTCGAGGAATTGCTTGGTATGTGCGACCGCATCGCCGTCATCGCCGACGGCGCTTTGGTCGGCACCGTCGAGAACGTAGACGACGCCCGCACAAAGGTCGGTCGCCTGATGATCGGACTTGCCGCATGAGCATCGACACCGCACCCACGGTCAGCGCCACCGCACTCGATGCCACGAGCGGGGCAGCGACGCGCCGCGACATCCTGCATCGGCTGCTGATGACGCTCGGCCCGATCCTTATCGCGCTGGTCATAGCCGGCTGTATCCTGCTTGCCGTCGGCGTCGACCCGCTGGCCTATTATGGCTTCGTGCTGGAGAAGGGACTGTTCTCGCCGCTCGGCATCCAGCAGACACTGACGCGCATGGCGCCGCTGCTGTTTCTCGCCGCCGGCCTGATCGTCGCCTTTCGCGCCGGCATGTGGAATCTGGGCGGCGACGGCCAGTTCCTGCTTGGCGCGGTGACGGCGGCTGCCAGCGCTCCCGTGTTCGTGCAGATCATGCCAGCCTGGCTGGCGCTGGTCTGCTCGTTCCTCATCGCCATGGTGGTGGCGATGATCTGGTCGCTGGTGCCGGCGCTGCTGCGTGCCTATCAGGGCGTCAACGAGATCATCACCACCCTGATGATGACGTTCCTCGGCACCTCGCTCGCCAATGTGCTGGTCAAGCTGGCGTTTCGCGACCCAAGCACGACCGTGCCGCAGACGCGCACGCTGCCGGTGGAGGACCGGCTGCCGCGCCTGTTCGAAACGACCATCACCAGTGGCCTGCTGCTTGGGCTGGCGGCGATCATCATCGTGCATCTGGTGATGACGCGCACGGCGTTCGGGCTGAAGCTGAGGATCGTCGACGCCAATCCACGAGCGGCGGTTCACTCGGGGCTCGGCGTTCCCGGCCTGACCGTCGCCGTCTTCGCCATTTCGGCCGGGCTGGCCGGGCTTGCCGGCGCCGTCGACATCATCGGCGTCCAGGGCAATGTC
>NZ_RZPI01000881.1:0-1910 GCF_003998715.1 Mesorhizobium sp. M7A.F.Ca.CA.002.15.2.1 | reverse complement strand
CACATGGTTAGAGCCGCCGACATAGTCGCCGATGGCTTCCGGCGTGTGGCGGCCGAGAAAGACCGCACCGGCATTGCGCATCCGCGACAGGAAGCCCTCGGCGTCGTCGATGGCCAGTTCGACATGTTCGGCGGCTCTAACCATGTGCTGCCGACGGCGCGCTCGGCGCGTTTCTCGTCCGGCCTGTCCGTGCTCGATTTCGTCAAGCGCACGTCGATCCTCAAGCTTGGACCGGAGCAGTTGCGTATCTTGGCGCCGGCGGCGATTGCGCTGGCCAAGGCGGAGGGTCTTGACGCGCATGGACGCTCCGTCGCCATACGGTTGAACATGTAGGCGGCGATGTCTGGCCCCGATCAAACCCGCGCCAGGCTGATCGATGTCGAACTCGATGAATCGATCGGCCGGTCAACGCCGGATGTCGAGCATGAACGTGCAGTGGCGATCTTCGACCTGATCGAGGAGAACAGTTTCCAGCCCGTCAATGACAGCGGCGACGGCCCTTACCGGCTGAAACTGTCGCTGGCCGAGCAGCGGCTGGTGTTTGCCGTGGCGCGCGAGGATGGCACCGCCGTCGTCACCCATATCCTGTCGCTGACGCCGCTCCGGCGCATCGTCAAGGATTACTACATGATCTGCGAAAGCTACTACGACGCCATCCGCTCCTCGACGCCGAGCCATATCGAGGCGATCGACATGGGCCGCCGCGGCCTGCACAATGAAGGTTCGCAGACGCTGATGGACCGGCTGTCCGGCAAGATCGACATCGACTTCGATACGGCGCGCCGGCTGTTCACGCTGGTCTGCGTGCTGCACTGGCGGGGCTAGCCCTGTCGCCCGGCGCCCTGCCCCGTTCGATCCTGTTCCTGTGCGGCATGAATGCCGTGCGCTCGCCAATGGCGGAGCAGCTGGCGCGCCGGATGCTGCCCGCCACCGTCTTTGTCGCTTCGGCCGGCGTTCGCGCCGGCGAGCGCGATCCGTTCGTCGATGCGGTGCTGGCCGAAGAAGATCTCACGCTGGGCGAGCGCCACCCAAGGACGATGGACGATCTCGAGGACGACTATTTCGACCTCATCGTCACGCTGGCACCCGAAGCGCACCACGCCGCACTCGAACTCACCCGCTCGCTCGCCGTCGAGGTCGAATATTGGCCGACGCCGGACCCGACCGACGCCGGTGGCACGCGCGAACAGATCATGGCAGCGTACCGGGACGTCCGCGAGCGGCTGAAGGTGCGCATAGGCCGACGTTTCTTGCTTCCAGAGGCAAAAAACGCGACGGATTAAGCGTGTTCACAAGCGGACGATTATCATATAGGTTCCGCCGAAATTCCGGCCAGGGTGCTGGAACTACCATCCAAGCAAAGGTATCGAATGCCGAAGGAAGAAGTCCTCGAGTTTCCGGGTGTCGTGACGGAATTGTTGCCGAACGCGATGTTCCGGGTAAAGCTCGAAAACGAACACGAAATCATCGCCCATACGGCCGGCCGCATGCGCAAGAACCGCATCCGCGTGCTGACCGGCGACAAGGTTCTGGTCGAGATGACGCCATACGACCTGACCAAGGGCCGCATCACCTATCGTTTCAAGTAAGCAAAGCCCGACTGGTCCGCGATGAGCATTTTGCAGAAGCTGGTGCTTGCCTCGGGTTCGCCGCGCCGAATCGAGCTCTTGCAGCAGGCCGGGATCGAGCCGGACCGCGTGCTGCCGGCCGATATCGACGAGACGCCGCTGCGTGCCGAGCATCCGCGCTCGCTGGCCAAGCGGCTGTCGAAGGAAAAGGCCGAAAAGGCGTTTGCGTCACTGAAGACCGAAGCCGACTATGCGCCGGGTTTCGTGCTGGCCGCCGACACGGTGGTTGCCGTCGGGCGGCGCATCCTGCCCAAGGCAGAAACCCTCGACGACGCCGCCAAC
>NZ_RZPI01000880.1:0-1910 GCF_003998715.1 Mesorhizobium sp. M7A.F.Ca.CA.002.15.2.1 | reverse complement strand
CCACTTTACCGTCGGCCAACGTGACGCGACGGTCCATGCGCGATGCCAGCTCGTGATTGTGGGTGGCGATCAGCGCCGCGAGGCCCGATTGCTTGACCAGCGCCGCCAGCGCCTCGAACACATAGGACGCGGTGACCGGGTCGAGATTGCCGGTCGGCTCGTCCGCCAGCAGTACCAGCGGCGCATTGGCGACCGCACGCGCAATGGCGACGCGCTGCTGTTCGCCGCCGGAGAGCTCGGACGGCCGGTGCGCCGCGCGTTTGCCGATCTGCATGTAATCGAGCAGCTGCGCCGCGCGCTCGGCCGCGTCCTTGCGGCTGAGCCCCTTGATGAGCTGCGGCATCATTATGTTTTCCAGCGCCGAGAATTCCGGCAGCAGGTGATGGAACTGGTAGACGAAGCCGACATCGTTGCGGCGGATCGCCGTGCGCTCGTCGTCGGACAGCCGCCCGCAGGCGCGGCCGGCCAGGATGACGTCGCCGGCGTCGGGACGCTCCAGCAGGCCGGCGGTGTGCAGCAGCGTCGACTTGCCGGTGCCAGACGGCGCCACCAGCGCCACCATCTCGCCGCGCTTCAGCGAGAAGTCCGCACCATTGAGAATGGTGAGTTTTCGCGGTCCCTGGACGTAGTGCCGCTCGACGCTCTTCAGCTCGATAATGACCTCGGCCACTATTCGTACCTCAAGGCTTCGACCGGATCGAGACGCGCGGCGCGCCATGCCGGAAACACCGTTGCCAGGAAGGACAGGCCGAGCGCCATCAGGACGACATAGGTCGTCTCGCGCGGATCCATCTTCGCCGGCAACTGGCTGAGGAAATAGAGTTCAGGATTGAACAGCACCTTACCGGTCATCCACGAGAAGAACTGGCGGATCGATTCGATGTTGGTGCAGATCAGTACGCCGAGCAGCACACCGGCAAGCGTGCCGGTCACGCCGATCGCCGCACCCGTCATCAGGAAGATGCGCAGGATGGCGCCGCGCGACGCCCCCATGGTGCGCAGGATGGCGATGTCGTGGCCCTTGTCCTTCACCAGCATGATCAGGCCGGAGATGATGTTCAGCGCCGCCACCAGCACGATCAGCGTCAGGATCATGAACATGACGTTGCGTTCGACCTGCAGCGCGGAGAAGAAGGTCTCGTTGCGCTGGCGCCAATCGACCATGTCGATCGGCCGCTGCGCCGCCGCCTCCACTTTCGGTTTCAGCGCATCGACATCGTCTGGATTGTCGACATAAATCTCGATCGTTTGCGCCCGCCCGTCCATGTTGAAATAAAGCTGCGCTTCGGAAAACGGCATGTAGACGATGGACGTGTCATATTCGGACATGCCGACTTCGAAGATCGCCGCGATCTTGTAGCCCTTCATGCGCGGCGTGGTGCCGATCGGCGTCACGTCGCCGTCGGGCGAAATCAAGGTGATGGTATCGCCAAGCGTCAGGCCGAGATTCTCAGCCATGCGCTTGCCGATGGCAACGCCCTCGCCAGAATCGAAATCGGCGATCGAACCCTGCTTGATGTTGCTGGCAACGATGGCGATCTTGCTCAGATCCTCGCCGCGTATGCCGCGAACCAGCGCTCCGGTTCCGCCGCCGACATTGCCTTGCGCAAGCACCTGGCCATCGATCAGCGGGATGGCGTATTTAACGCCTGCTACACCGTTGATGCGGCTGGCGACCTGCGCATAGTCCTCCAGCGGCGAATCGAGCGGCTGCACGATCAGGTGGCCGTTGACGCCGAGGATGCGCGTCAAAAGCTCTGCCCTGAAACCGTTCATCACCGCCATGACCACAATCAGCGTGGCGACGCCCAGCATGATGCCCAGAAACGAGATCGAGGCGATCACCGAGATCACCGTCTCCTTGCGCCGCGAACGCAGATAGCGCCAGGCGACCATGCGCTCGAAGATGG
>NZ_RZPI01000087.1:0-11860 GCF_003998715.1 Mesorhizobium sp. M7A.F.Ca.CA.002.15.2.1 | reverse complement strand
GAGAAATACCATGTCGACGGTTTGCGCGTCGACATGGTATTTCTCGGCCCAGAACAGCGCATTGTTGACCAGGAACGACACCACCTCGCGGCGGCCGAAATTGTAGATCGCGGTGTTCCAGTCGGGATGAAAACCCTTGCGCGGATCGGCATGTTCATAGAGCGCGGTGCCATCGAAATTGGCCAGGCCATGCGCGTCGACCGGGAAATGTGCCGGCACCCAGTCGAGGATGACGCCGACGCCGGCGCGGTGGGCGCCATCGACGAAACGGGCAAAGCCGTCCGGGTCGCCAAAGCGGGCCGATGGCGCGTAAAGGCCGGTCGTCTGGTAGCCCCAGGACGGGTCGTAGGGATGTTCAGAGATCGGCATGAATTCGATGTGGGTGAAACCGGTCTCAACCACATAGGGGATCAGCCGGTCGGCCAACTCGTCCCATGACAGGAACGTTCCGTCGTCGCGAAGCTGCCAGGAGCCGGCATGGACCTCGTAGATCGAGATGGCTTCTCGCCGGTGATCGGCATTGCGCCAGAAATTGCGATGCGCCTCGTCGCCCCACTCGTGCGCCGGCGGCACCGCCACGACCGAAGCAGTAGCCGGACGCAGTTCGGATTTGAAGGCGAACGGGTCGGCCTTCAGCGGCAGCCTCACACCATCGGGGCCGATGATCTCGTATTTGTAGGGTCGTCCGGCACCGATGTCGGGTATGAACAGTTCCCAGATGCCGGTGTCGCGGCGGTCTCGCATGGTGTGCCGGCGGCCGTCCCACTCGTTGAAGTCGCCGACCACCGAGACGCGCCGCGCATTGGGAGCCCAGACGGCGAAATGCACTCCGGTGGCGCCTTCGTGATCAATGACATGGGCGCCGAGCTTATCGAACAGCCTGAGATGCGAGCCTTGGGCGATGTAGTAATCGTCCATCGGGCCCAGCACCGGACCGAACGAATAGGGATCGGTCAGCCACCAGTCGCCGCCGGCGTTCCTGGCATGATAGCGCAGGGGTTGCCGCTTCTTGATCGAGAGCTTGCCTTCGAAAAAGCCGCCATCGTTGCGCCTGGACAGTTCACCCGCGATGGTGCCGGTCAGCGTGTAGGCGGTGACGAATTCGGCATTCGGAACAAAGCACCGGGCATACAGGCTCTTGCCGACCTCATGGACACCAAGGACGGCGAAGGGATCTCCGTGCGTGCCGGCAACAATCGCCGCAACATCGCCGGCTGGCGCCAGTCCATCCGGCCCGCTTGTCGCAGCGGTCGCGCGCGGCTTCTTCATCAGGCAGTGTCCCTCCCCGGGCACCAAGTGTTTGTTTCTAGTGATGTAAATCCAACATTCAAATTCACATCACCGGGACCACATTGTTTGCGGCCTCATGCAATCACATCAGACAGGCACGTTCCAGATTTCTTTCGCATATTGGCGGATCGTGCGATCGGAGGAGAACCAGCCGACACGCGCAACGTTGCGGATTGCCCGGGCGTACCAGTCGGGACTGTTGCGCCAGACCGCATCGACCTCACGCTGGGCGGCGGCATAGGCATCGAAATCGGCGGCAACCATGAACCAGTCGCTGTTGTAGAGACCGTTGATGAGATCGCGGTAACGCTCCGGATCGTCCGGCGAGAAGACGCCTGACGAAACAGCCGCAACCGCTTGCGCCAGCTCAGGCGAGCCTTCGATGACGGCGCGCGGATCGTAGCCGTTGTTGCGCCGCTCGGCGACCTCGGCGGTGGTCAGGCCGAAGATGAAGATGTTGTCGTCGCCGACGCATTCCTTGATCTCGACATTGGCACCGTCGAGCGTGCCGATGGTCAGCGCACCGTTCAGCGCGAACTTCATGTTGCCGGTGCCCGACGCTTCCATGCCGGCGGTCGAGATCTGTTCGGACAGATCGGCGGCCGGCATCATGATCTCGGCAAGGCTGACATTGTAGTTCGGCACGAACACCACCTTCAGCAGACCGCGCACGGCCGGATCGCGGTTGATGACCTTGGCGACATCGTTGGCGAGTTTGATGATCAGCTTGGCATTGTGGTAGCTGGGCGCCGCCTTGCCGCCGAAGAATTTCACGCGCGGCATCCAGTCGCGCTCGGGATGCGAGCGGATCTGGTCGTAGAGGGCAATCGCCTCGAGGATATTCAGAAGCTGGCGCTTGTATTCATGGATACGCTTGATCTGGATGTCGAAAAGCGCCGAGGGATCGACCTTGATGCCGAGCCGGTCGGCGACGAGGTTGGCCAGCCGCGCCTTGTTGGCTCGCTTGACGGCGGCGAACTTGTCGCGAAAGGCGGCATCGCCGGCGAAACCGTCGAGATCCTTGATGGCGTCGATGTCATCGAGAAAGCGGTCGCCGATCGCCTCGCGGGCAAGCGACGTCAGCCCGGGATTACACTGGATCAGCCAGCGCCGCGGCGTGATGCCGTTGGTCTTGTTGTTGATGCGATCGGGATAGAGCTTGTGCAGATCGGCGAACACCGTCTCCTTCATCAGGTCGGTGTGAAGCGCCGAAACGCCGTTGATCGAGTGCGAACCGACAAAGGCCAGATTGCCCATGCGCACCCGGCGGTCGCCATTTTCCTGGATCAGCGAGATGCGGCCGATCTGCTCGTCCGAGAACTGGTTGGACGCACGCGCCTCCAGAAGCACTTCAGCGTTGATGGCATAGACGATCTGCATGTGGCGCGGCAAAAGCCGCTCGAACAGCGGCACCGGCCAGCTTTCCAGTGCCTCGGGCAGCAGCGTGTGGTTGGTGTAGCCGAAGGTGCGCTGGGTGATGTCCCAGGCCTGATCGAAGTCCATGCCGTGGACGTCCATCAACAGGCGCATCAACTCCGGCACAGCGATGGCCGGATGGGTGTCGTTCAGGTGGATCGCAGCCTTGTCGGGCAAGGACTTCAGGTCGCCATATTGGCTGAGATGGCGCTGAACGATGTCCTGCAGCGATGCGGTGGAGAAGAAATATTCCTGCCGAAGCCGCAGTTCCTGCCCGGCCTTGTGGGAATCGGCGGGATAGAGCACGCGCGACAAGGCATCGGCCTTGTTGCTTTCGGCGAGCGCGCCGATGTGGTCGCCGGCATTGAACTTGTCGAGCAGGATCGGATCGACCGGCATGCCCGACCAGAGCCGCAGCGTGTTGACGCGGTTGGCCCGCCAGCCGACGACGGGCGTATCATAGGCGACGGCCAGCACATGCTCGGTCGGCTTCCAGACATGGCGTTCGAGGCGTCCGTCCTTGGAGGTGATCGATTCCACCGAACCGCCGAAACCGACCTCGAACGAGCGCTCACGGCGTTCGAATTCCCACGGGTTGCCGTGATCGAGCCAGGTTTCAGGCAATTCGACCTGCCAGCCGTCGTGAATCTCCTGGCGGAACATGCCGTTGGCATAGCGGATGCCGTAGCCATGCGCGGGAATGTCGACGGTCGCCATGCTTTCCATGAAGCAGGCCGCAAGCCGCCCGAGGCCGCCATTGCCAAGTGCGGCATCCGGCTCGAGTGCGGCGATGAGATCGAGATCGACGCCCAGGGACGACAGGGCCTCGCGCATGTTGTCCATCAGGCCGAGATTGGAGAAGGCGTCGCGCATCAGGCGGCCGATGAGGAACTCCAGAGACAGATAATAGACGCGTTTTTCCTTCTGATCGTACGCCTCCTTCGTCGCCTGCATCCAGCGATCGACGATCCGGTCGCGCACGACCTTGATCGAGGCGGTCAGCCAGTCGTACTGGGTCGCAACGGCGGTATCCTTGCCGACCCGGTATTTGAGGGCCACCAAGACTTCACGTGCGAGTGTCTTGGGATCAGGATTTTCGAGCAGTGGAGGAAGGGGTTCGGATGTCATCGCGCTCGTCATGATGCCTCTCGTGCGGTTGCCATGATCATACCGGCTTTCATCGCTCCTCCCAGCCCATGCTAGCTGATACCGCTATATATTCAATCGATTTAAACATGCCCGAACCGGCATGCCCCCTGCGGCAATTTGGCAATTCGCAAGTGTGACGCGCCAAGACGGTCGCGCGACGCGCTTCAAATTCCTGTTCCGTGCCTGCCGTGCCGCCAACCCTCCAGCACTTGGGCGACATGTATCAGGCCGCCAGCGCTGCCTCGGGCGGAACCTTTGCTCCGGTCATGAAGGCCACGGCATCGGACATCGTATATTGCTTGGGATCGATGACGCAGAGGCGACGGCCGAGCCGGTGGATGTGAATGCGGTCGGCCACTTCGAACACATGCGGCATGTTGTGCGAGATCAGCACGATCGGCAGGCCGCGCTTCTTGACGTCGAGGATCAACTCGAGCACGCGGCGGCTTTCCTTGACGCCAAGGGCGGCCGTCGGCTCGTCCATGATCACCACACGACTGCCGAAGGCGGCCGCGCGCGCCACCGCAACGCCCTGCCTCTGGCCCCCCGAGAGCGTTTCCACAGCCTGGCTGATGTTCTGGATGGTCATCAGGCCAAGCTCGGTAAGCTTGTCGCGGGCGCGCTTTTCCATCGCCGGACGGTCGAGCATACGCAGCCAATCGCCCAGAAAACCCGGTTTGCGGATCTCGCGGCCAAGGAACATGTTATCGGCGATCGAGAGCGCCGGCGACAGTGCCAGATTCTGGTAGACGGTCTCGATGCCGGCTTCGCGTGCCTCCATCGGCGATTTAAAGGCGACGGGTTTGCCTTCAAGCCGGATCTCGCCTTCGTCGGGCACGGCCGCGCCGGAAATCGCCTTGATGAGCGACGACTTGCCGGCGCCGTTGTCGCCGATGACGGCGAGGATTTCGCCGGGATAAAGGTCGAAGTCGGCATTGTCGAGGGCGGTGACACGGCCATAGCGCTTGATCAGGCCACGCGCGGTGAGGATGGGCTCCTGGGTCATGGTCATGCCGACACCTTTCTGATCCATTGGTCGACTGCCACGGCGCCGATGATCAGCACACCGGTGAGCAGCACCTTCCATTGCGGATCGGCGCCCAGCATGTTGAGGCCCATGGAAACGACGCCGACGATCATCGCGCCGAACAGCGTGCCCAGGATGGAGCCGCGTCCGCCGAAGAGGGAAATACCGCCGATCACCGTCGCGGTGATGGCCTGCAGATTGTAGTCGGTGACGGCAGCCGACGGCGAGATCGAGCCGTTGCGGCCAATGGAGACCCAGGCCGCGAAAGCGGCGATCAGGCCGGCCAAGGTGTAGACCGTCATCAACACCTTCTTGGTCTGGATGCCCGACAGCTTCGCCGCCTCCTGGTCATCGCCAACGGCGTAGACATGGCGGCCCCACGCCGTGTGATTGAGCACGTACCAGAGGATCATCACGAGCAGGACCGTGGCAATGACGCCGAGCGTCAGCACCGCAGTGCCGACCTTGAAGCTGATGGCAAAGAGATGCAGCAGCGGCGCCTGGGTATCGACGTCGGTGTCGCGGATCGTCTCGTTGGCCGAATAGATGAAGTTCGTGGCCATGACGATGTTCCAGGTGCCAAGCGTCACGATGAAGGGTGGTAGCTTCATGTAGGCGACAAGCACCCCGTTGAGCAGCCCGCAGGCGGCGCCGGCGGCAAGCCCGATCGCCACTGCGAGCGCGCTCGGCATGCCGTAGGAGACCGCGCAATTGCCCATGATCACCGCTGAAATCACCATGATCACACCAATCGACAGGTCGATGCCTGCGGTCAGGATGACCAATGTCTGCGCAGCCCCCAGAATGCCGATGATGGCGATCTGCTGCAGGATAAGCGTCAGCGTGTAGGACGAAAAGAAACGCCCACCGATGGTGATGCCGAAGACGATGATCGCCAGAACCAGGACGATCAGCGGCACCGCGGCCGGCGTCGAATGCAAGAAATGCTGGATACGCTTGACGGCCGATTTGTGCTCGTCAAAAGCAGCAACGCTGGTGTCGCTGCTCGAGAGAACCTTCTCGAATTCCTGAGCTTGAGCCATGTTTTCTCCCCGTAGGCTTCAGCCAAACGCCGACGCCAGTCCACGCCTTTCCGGTCTGCTGCCGGGATTGTTCGCGGTCACGCGAGCCATCGTCCACCCGAAGCAGCCGGGGATCAAGCCCCGACCGCTCAGGTTCCTTGGATGCCGGTCAGAACGGCATCAGCCCCAGCACTTGGCGAGGCCTTCCTTGGTGTCGATGGACTTGACGCCGGTGGCCGGCTTGTCGGTCACCAGGTTGACGCCGGTGTCGAAGAAGTTCTTGCCTTCGGTCGGCTTCGGCTTGGTTCCGTCCTTGGCAAAAGCGGCGATCGCCTCGATGCCGAGTGCAGCCATCTGCAGCGGGTATTGCTGCGAAGTGGCGCCGATGACACCTTCGGCCACCGACTTCACGCCGGGGCAGCCGCCGTCGACGGAAACGATCAGCACCTGGCTTTCGAGGCCGACAGCCTTGAGCGCCTGGTAGGCGCCGACAGCGGCGGGCTCGTTGATGGTGTGGATGACGTTGATGGTGTTGTCCTTCTGCAGGAGGTTCTCCATCGCCTTGCGGCCGCCCTCTTCGTTGCCGTTGGTGACGTCATGGCCGACGATGCGCGGATCGGTCTCGTCGCCGATCTTGTTGGGATCTTTTACATCGATGCCGTAGCCCATCATGAAGCCTTGGTCGCGCAGCACGTCGACAGTCGGCTGCGAAGGCGTCAGGTCAAGGAAGCCGATCTTGGCGTCCTTGGCCTTGTCGCCGAGCGTGGCGGCGGCCCAGGCCCCGATCAGCTTGCCTGCTTCGAGATTGTCCGTCGCGAAGGTCGCATCGGCGGCGTCGATCGGATCGAGCGGCGTGTCGAGCGCGATCACCAGCAGGCCGGCATCACGCGCTTTCTTCACGGTCGGCACGATGCCCTTGGTGTCGGATGCGGTGATCAGGATACCCTTGGCGCCATCGGCGATGCAGCTTTCGATCGCCGCGACCTGGCTCTCGCTGTCGCCGTCGATCTTGCCGGCATAGGTCTTGAGGTCGACGCCGAGTTCCTTGGCCTTCGCGGTCGCGCCTTCCTTCATCTTGACGAAGAAGGGATTGGTGTCGGTCTTGGTGATCAGGCAGGCGCCGACACCGGCCGCGGATGCGGACGAGGCAAACGCCATCAGCCCCAGAGCCGCGGCGGCAAACACGGTCGATTTCAACAATTTTGTATTGGTCACGATTTTCCTCCCAGTGGAACCATTCCGATGCCGGCCAACCGGCACCTGCAGCGCATCCAACGAAATTCTCCCAGCGTGGACGCTGCCTTAACAGACACCAGGCCGAAGCCCGTGTCAATAATTAAATCACTCTTATTTATTATTGACAGCATTGCTTCGTTCACCCATTCTGGCCCAAAAGCATTGAGGGGAAACGACGGGAGGAACAGGGTGGAAACGGCCATTGCGAGGCACGGTTCGCCCGAGGTGAATGACAGTCTCATTCACCGCGGCACCAACCAGAGCGGCATGCGCGACCACAATGAGCGGTTGGTGCTGTCGCTGGTGCGTCAACACGGCAGCCTGGCAAAATCCGACATCGCCCGCATGACCGGACTTTCGGCGCAGACGGTTTCCGTCATCATGCGCGAGCTGGAGGAAGAAAGCCTCCTGCTGCGTCAGGCGCCGTTGCGCGGCAAGATCGGCCAGCCTTCCATCCCGATGGCGCTCAATCCCGAAGGCGCTTTCTTCATCGGCCTGAAGATCGGCCGCCGCAGCGCTGAACTGGTGTTGATCGACTTCCTTGGCAATGTCCGTTCGATGCTACAGCATTCCTATCGCTACCCGGCGCCGCGCGAGACGGTGGACTTCGTCAGCAACGGCATGCGGCAGATGCGCGGCGAGCTGACGCCCGCGCAAGACAAGCGCATCGCCGGGCTGGGCATCGCCATGCCGTTCGAATTGTGGAACTGGGCCGATACCGCCGGCGCCCCGCGCGACGTGATGGACGAATGGCGTCACCGCGACATCAGGGCCGACATCCAGGCGCAATGCGATTTTCCGGTCTATTTGCAGAACGACGCCACGTCGGCCTGCGGCGCCGAACTCGTCTTCGGGCAGGCGGGCGCTGCGCGTGACTTCGTCTATTTCTATATCGGCGCCTTTGCCGGTGGCGGCATTGTGCTGAACGGCCGGCTTTTCGGCGGCCCGACCGGCAATGCCGGAGCGCTCGGCTCCATGCCCGTGCCCGGGCCGGACGGCAAGCCGACCCAACTGATCGATGTCGCTTCCATCGCCATGCTCGAAAAGGCGCTCAATGCGCGCGGCATCGAGGCCTCGCATCTGTGGACCTCGCCGGACGACTGGGGCGAGATCGGACCCGAACTCGACGGCTGGATCGCCAGCGCCTCAAGGGCGCTCGCTTACGCCATCGTCGCCGCATCCTCGATCATCGATTTCGAAGCGGCGGTGATCGACGGCTGGATGCCGAAGGCGGTGCGCCGCCAGCTGGTCGACGCCATCATTGCGGCAATCGCCACGATCGACGGCGAAGGCTTGAAGCTGCCCGCCATTCGCGAGGGAACCGTCGGTATCCATGCCCGGGCGCTCGGCGGCGCCAGCCTGCCACTTTCCGAACGCTTCCTGATCGGCTCGACGACGATTTCCAGGAGCGCCTGATGCTGATCGGAATCCCGGCGCTGCTCGGTCCGGAGCTTCTGGCGATCCTGCGCGGCATGGGCCATGGCGACGAAATCGCCCTTGTCGACGGAAACTATCCGGCGGAACAGCAGGCAACCCGACTGGTACGCGCCGATGGCCACCCTCTTATCCCGGTACTCGATGCGATATTGAGTGTCCTGCCTGTCGATGACGCCGTGCCGGAGGCGCTGTTTCGCGCCTCGGTCCGAGGCGATCCCTCGCTTGCCGATCCTGTCCATCATGAGATCGAAGCGATCTGCGCCAAACGGGCGCCAGGCCGCAAGGTGGTTGCGCTGGCCGGCGCCGACTTCTATGCACGGGTCAAATCGGCGCATGCCATCGTCGCGACAAGCGAGCCGCGGCTCTACGCCAACATCATCATACGCAAGGGCGTGATCTATCCGCCGGAGACCAAGAAGCCATGATCCTCTGCTGCGGCGAAGCCCTGATCGACATGCTGCCGCGCACGACGACAGCGGGCGAGCCGGCCTTTGCGCCTTATGTCGGCGGCGCCGTATTCAACACGGCAATCGCACTTGGCCGGCTCGGCGCGCCGGCCGGCTTCTTTTCCGGCCTGTCGTCGGATCTGTTCGGCGGCCAATTCCGGGATGCGCTTGGGGCGAGCAAGGTCAGTTCCACCTATGCACACACCTCGCCACGGCCAACCACGCTGGCCTTCGTCAAGCTCACCAACGGCCAGGCGACGTACACTTTCTATGACGAGAACACCGCCGGACGCATGCTGACGATCGACGATTTGCCGCAGCTCGGCAACGAGATCGAAGCCATGCTGTTCGGCGCCATCAGCCTGATTTCCGAGCCGGCCGGCAGTGCCTATGAAGAGTTCATGCGGCGCGAGCATGAAAGCCGCGTCATGATGCTCGACCCCAACATCCGGCCGAACTTCATCCCGGACAAGCCCAAGCACCTCAAGCGCATTCGCACCATGATGGCGATGGCCGACATCGTGAAACTGTCGGACGAAGACCTGAACTGGTTCGGCGAAGCCGGCTCGCATGAGGATGTCATCCGCAACTGGCTGGACCGCGGCCCGAAGCTGATCGTCGTCACCCATGGCGGCGAAGGCGCGATCGGCTACAGCAAGGAGCACGCCGTCACGGTGATGCCCGAAAGGGTCGAGGTGGCGGACACGGTCGGCGCCGGCGACACGTTCAACGCCGGCATCCTCGCCTCGCTGCACGAGCAAGGCCTGCTGACGAAGGCGGCGATTTCCGGACTGTCGGAAGACGCCATCCATAAGGCGCTGGCGCTCGGCGCGAAGGCGGCGGCAGTGACCGTGTCGCGGGCCGGCGCCAATCCACCCTGGCGACATGAAATCGCCTGAGCAACGCTCAACATAAGTTGAGCCCAATCGATCACTTTATGTTTCGCAGGGGCTCTTTCCAAGGCTATAAGGGCGGGATGGCGCCCGACGAAGCCCGGATTTCCGGCATCTGACTGACATTCGCCGGGAAAACTGGTAACGGACTGCGACACTTCCGCAATTTAGGGCTCCGCCTGCCCGGCTTTCTCGGCAAGCGCAACTCTGGTACCAGCGGCCGATTATCTGGCTAACCCATTTTGAGGCCGACATGCAGTTCATCGATCTTGGCGCGCAGCGCGAACGAATCCGCGACCGGCTGAAGGCCGCGATCGACCGTGTCGTTGACGAGGGCCGCTATATTCTTGGCCCGCAAGTCACCGAATTCGAGAACAAGCTTGCCGCCTATATCGGTACCAAGCATGTCGTGGCCTGCGCCAACGGCACCGACGCGCTGCTGTTGCCGCTGTTTGCAGCCGGCGTCGGCCCGGGTGACGCGGTGTTCGTGCCGAGCTTCACGTTCGCCGCCACCGCCGAAGTGGTGGCGCTGGCCAAGGCCGCGCCGGTGTTCGTCGATGTCGACCCGCACAGCTACAACATCGACATTGCCAGCCTCGAAGCGGCCATTGCCATGATCAAGAAGGAAGGAAGGCTGAAGCCGAAGGCAATCATTCCCGTCGATCTGTTTGGCCTTGCCGCCGATTACGAGGCGATCATGGCGATCGCCAACCGCGAAGGCCTGATGGTGATCGAGGATGCCGCCCAGTCGATGGGCGGTTCGCTCGACGGCAAGATGTGCGGCTCCTTCGGTGCGGTCGGCTCGACCAGCTTCTATCCGGCAAAACCGCTTGGCTGCTACGGCGACGGCGGCGCGATGTTCACCAATGACGATGCGCTGGCCGAACAGCTTCGCTCGTTCGCCTTTCATGGCAAGGGCGAGACGCAGTACGACAATGTCCGCGTCGGAATCAATTCGCGGCTCGACACGATACAGGCGGCGATCCTCATCGAGAAGCTGGCCATTCTCGAAGACGAGATGGTCGCCCGGCAGGTCGTGGCACAGCGCTATGCCGATGGGCTTGGCGACGTCGTTACCGCCGCCCGCAATCTGGACGGCAGCCGTTCGGCCTGGGCGCAATACGCCATCGAGACGCCGAAGCGCGACGGGCTGAGGGCGCATCTCGGCGAAAAGGGCATTCCGTCTGTCATCTACTATGTGAAGCCGCTGCATGCCCAGGTCGCTTATCGCGATTATCCGCGCACGCCGACCGGCCTTGCCGTTTCGGAAGACCTGCCGAAGCGGATCCTGTGCCTGCCGATGCACCCTTATCTCAGCGAAGCCGACCAGGACCGCATCATCGAGACGATCCGCAACTATATAGGCTCGAATTCGGCGCAGGCAGCGGCCGAGTAAGCTACCGGGCCTTCTCAGGCGGGGCTGACCCCTGCCCCGCCGCTGGCAATGAAATGCGGATTGGCGAAATCCTCGTCGTCGCTTTGCCGGCGCTTCCCATAGACCAGAGGCTGGCCATCGAGCGTGCGCGTCATGCCACCGGCGGCGCGCAGGATGGCGTCGCCTGCCGCCGTGTCCCATTCCATGGTGCGGCCGAAGCGCGGATAGACATCAGCCTCGGCACTGGCGAGAAGGCAGAATTTCAAGGACGAACCGACCGAGACGATTTCGGCGGCACCAAGGTCGCGAATATAGGCCTCGGTTTCCGGCGTGTTGTGGGAACGGCTGGCGACGACGGCCAGAGGCGCCACGGCCCTTCTCACCGAGATCGGCCGGCGGCCGACGATCTGGTAGCCGCCATCGATTTCGAGAGATTCCGCCCTTCCCGGCAGGCCGGAAAAGAAGCGGCCCGCGCAGGGCGCAAAGACGACGCCGACTTCCGGCACGCCATCGCGAACCAGCGCTATGTTGACGGTGAAATCGGTGCGGCGGTTGACGAATTCCTTGGT
>NZ_RZPI01000879.1:0-1912 GCF_003998715.1 Mesorhizobium sp. M7A.F.Ca.CA.002.15.2.1 | reverse complement strand
CCCTGGTAGATCACCCGCTTGACCAGACCATCGAAGCCGGGACCGTCCGGCGACACGTCGAGATCGGCCGACCGGCAGCAGACCTTTGCCCCGGTTCGCGGCCGCTCGCCTGGCCGGCAGCGGACAACCAGTTCCGCGCCGAGAACGCGGACCTTGCAGTGCCCTCTTTCTTCCGCGCTCAACACATCCGCAGGCAGCAAAATGCCCTGCGAAATGAAGGAAGCCACCATTTCATTTGCCGGCTCATGATAGAGTTCGCGTGGCGTCGCCAGCTGGGCAAGACGCCCGCCATCCATCACCGCGATCCGATCGGCCAGCGCCATCGCCTCGGCCTGGTCATGGGTGATGTAGACGATCGTCGTGCCCGTGCGCTTGTGGAAGGACGCGAACTCGTCCTCCATCGAAGCCCTCAGATGCACGTCGAGATTGGCCAGCGGCTCGTCGAACAGAACCAACGAGGGCGCGGCGACAAGGCAGCGCGCCAATGCCACGCGCTGGCGTTGGCCGCCGGACAGATTGGCCGGCCGACGCTCGCCCAGCCCTTGCAGATTGACCAGGGCGAGTGCGTCTTCAACCTTCTGGCGCGCGACGGCCTTGTCGAGCTGCGCCACCTTCAGCGAATAGCCGATGTTTTCGGCGACCGTCATGTGCGGCCACAGCGCGTAGTTCTGGAAGACGATGCCGACGCGCCGCTTTTCCGGCGCGACGCTGCCGCCCTTGCCCGACACGACCTCGCTGCCGATACGGATCTCGCCTGACGTCACCTTCTCGAATCCGGCAACGAGCCGCAGCAGCGTGGTCTTGCCGCAGCCGGACGGCCCGAGCACTGCCAGGAACTCGCCGTCGCCGACATCGATCGATACGTCCTTGACGGCATCGAAATTGGCGAAGCTCTTGGTCACATTGTCCAGGCTCAATCGCGCCATGGCAGCACTCCGGTCGGAAGGTAGGGGGCAAGCAGATTGGTCACCAGCATCAACAGGAAAGTGACCGCCACAGTGATGACGGACATCGCCGCCGCATAGTTGGAATCGCCGCCCTGCTCGAAGGAAAACATCACGACACCGATCGTCTCCGACCCGGACGACCACAGCAGCGCCGAGACGGTAAGTTCGCTGAGCGCCGTCATGAAGATCAGTAGTCCGCCGGCGATCGCCGCCGGTGCCACCAGGGGAAAGATGATCGTGCGCATGCGCGTGAACAGCCCGGCGCCCGCTACTTGCGCCGCCTCCTCCAGCGCCCGGTCGATCTGGTGATAGCCGCTGATGGTCGGCCGCAGCGCCAGCACCAGGAAACGGGCGAGATAGGCGTAGAGGATGATCCAGACGGTGTTGTAGAGCTGGATGCCGGTGAGCGGGATCGGCCGCAGGAACATGAGCAGCGAGGCGATCGCCAGCACCACGCCGGGCAAAGCATAGGGCAGCTCGACCGACAGATTGAGCAGCCGCACCCAGCGCTGCTTGCCCCATGCGATCAGATAGCCGATCGGCACTGCGACCAGGACCGCGAAGAAGGCCGCCGCGATCGACAGCCAGAAGCTGTTGAAGAAGGCGCGGCTGGCCGCGTCATGCTCGAACAGCACGAAGCGATAATTGTCGAGCGTTGCCGTCTTGGCGGTGAGCGCGATGCCGTAGCCCGGCACCAGCGATGTCAGAACCAGCCCGAACAGCGGCAGGAACAGCACCACGATGATCAGCAGCCACATGCCGGCCTGGACCGTAGGCCGCCAGCGACCGAGTTCATAGGGTTCGGCCGAAAGCGACGTGGAGCTGATGCGATAGTCGCGGCGGCGGCTCATGATCTCCTGGGCAAGGATACCCGCCATGGCGATGATGCCGATCAGCACCGATAGGAATGCGGTTTCGCCGAGCACGGCGGGGCCGCCGCCGGCCAGCTTCTGATAGATCAGCGT
>NZ_RZPI01000878.1:0-1928 GCF_003998715.1 Mesorhizobium sp. M7A.F.Ca.CA.002.15.2.1 | reverse complement strand
GGATGCCCGTCGCCACCGCCCGGACCTGACCTTCGACTGGTGCGTCGAAGAGGCATTCGCCGGAATCGTCGCGCTTCACCCGGCGATCGACAAGATTCATACGGTGGCGATCCGGCGCTGGCGCAAGGCGCTGCTTGACGGCGCCACCTGGCGCGAGGCGGCCGCCCTGCGCCGCACCTTGCGCAATTGCCGCTACGATCTGGTCATCGACGCGCAAGGCCTGCTGAAATCGGCCCTGGTGGCAAGACAGGCGGGCTCACCCATTGCCGGCTTCGACCGTTCGAGCGCGCGCGAACCCTCGGCGACGCTGTTCTACGATGCCACGTATGCCGTCCCGCGCGATCTCCACGCCATCGAACGGACGCGGCGGTTGTTTGGCCTGGCGCTCGCCTATCAGCCCGATCTTTCGACGCTGGACTCCGGCATCGTGCCGCCCGCCGGCACCCTGGCGGGCACTTCTGGAAAAACCGCCTTCCTGCTGCACGGAACCAGCCGCGAAGACAAGAAATGGCCGGCCGAAGACTGGATCGGAACCGCCCACCTCCTGATTGAGCGGGGGATGACGCCGGTCACGACCTGGTCGAACGAGCGTGAGAAAACCGTGGCCGAGGCAATCGCAGGCGCCGTGCCGTCAACGATCGTGGTACCGAAATCGCCGCTGTCCGAAATCGCCGCGACTATCGGCGGCTCGACGCTGGTTATCGGCGCCGACACCGGGCTGACCCATCTTGCCAGTGCCTTTGGCCTGCCGACGGTCGCAATTTTCCTGGCAACAGAGCCGGGTCTGACCGGCCCGCGCGGACGCTACGCATCGACACTGCTGGCCTCGCATGGGGGGCGTGTTGTGCCGGTGCAGGTAGTGGCGGAAGCAGAAAAGCTATTGGCACTTAAACTACAAGCGCCGGCATAGGACCTTTCAGAATTCGCTCTGGCGAGTCGAATAGCGTGGTTCTTCGAGAACCGGAGCGGCGCGTACTTAAAGTACGTGAGCACCGGAAGCGCAGAAAACCGCCCGCGCATGCCCCCGAAAATCGTAATTGATTTTCGGAAAGGGATCATGCGCTAACTGAAAATCCTACAGCGTCCTTTGCGCGTCCGAGAGGACGCGCGGCGCTGTAGTCGGCCGCCAGAGTAGAATTATCAAAGGTCCTAGATGAACTGCACCTGGACGATCTCATACCCCCTGGCGCCGCCAGGCGCGTTGACCTCGATGGCGTCGCCGACTTCCTTGCCGATGAGCGCACGCGCGATCGGCGAGGAGATCGAGATGCGGCCGGACTTCACGTCCGCCTCCTGGTCGCCGACGATCCGGTAGGTCTTCTTTTCCTCGGTGTCCTCGTCGACCAGCACCACGGTGGCGCCGAACTTGATCTTGTCGCCGCTGAGCTTGCTGACGTCGATCACCTCGGCGCGCGCAATATAATCTTCAAGCTCGTTGACGCGGCCCTCGTTGAGGCTCTGCGCCTCTTTGGCGGCATGATATTCGGCATTTTCGGACAGGTCGCCATGCGAGCGCGCTTCGGAGATCGCCTCGATGATGCGCGGCCGCTCTTCCTGCTGGCGCCAGCGCAGTTCTTCCTTCAATGACGCGAACCCCTCGCCTGTCATCGGGACCTTGTTCATGATGCCTGCCTTTCCTGCTGCCACCCCCGCGTATCGGGGAAAGCCTTGTCGATGGGTACAAAAAGAAAACGGGTCCGGCAGCCTCGAGCTTACGGAACCGTTTCACCGCAATTTCCCTGAATATAGCAATGTCAGCGGGTTTTTCACGCCCAAAAATCGGTTTTGCTAAAATCATCCCCGTTTTCATCAGTCCGGGGCGATGAATGAGACCGGGGGCAACAAAAAACGGCCGCGATCGCTCGCGGCCGCTTGGAAGAGCCCTGGGATCTTTTCAGCTTCTCATGAAATGGTCGATCTGCTCGGCC
>NZ_RZPI01000877.1:0-1931 GCF_003998715.1 Mesorhizobium sp. M7A.F.Ca.CA.002.15.2.1 | reverse complement strand
ATTTATGTTGACGAATCGTGAACGGATGGCGAGCGCTGGCTCGATGAACCGCCGCATCATGCGTCAGGCACCCTCCTTGTAAGCGTCTGAGATAAACTGATAAAACAGGGTGAGCTCAATCCCTTGGCCGACGTTCGAGGTCCCGATGCCGCGCGTGAGGGAACGTCTTCGTGATTGGAAGTCGGCGCACGAAAAACCCAGATCGAGGTTGTCCGAGCGACGCGAAATTTCCTCCCCAGGGGCACGCCACTAGACGGACAGAATCAGGAATACCGGAGTAAATAGAATGAACAGGATCGCTCTTGCCGCCGCCGCCATCCTCGTTGCCACTGGTGCCGCTTTTGCCGGCAGCGACAACTATGGTTCGGACAATGTCAATCAGCCGGCCGTCACCTCGCACGCGGTCAATGTCGACCACAGCTACACGGCTTCGACCCACAGGCAGGTCAAGCACCGCGACCTCACGCTGACGCCCGATTCGGTCCAGCCGGAATCCGGTCAGGGCAACTGGGGAAACTGACGGCTCAAGCGGATGTGCGGCGGGCTTGACCCGCCGCACCTGCCATGGACACTAGCCCAGGTCCTTCGGCCGCGGGCCCAGGTCCTTGGGCCGCAAGCAATGTGTCAGCCGGGCGGGGGACACGACGGACCAATCGCCTTTGAAGACCACCCGGGCGAGGGCTCCCGTCGGGAATTTTTCCTCAAGTCTTGCGATCGCCTTGGCGTCTGACCCCGGCCCGGCAAGCTGTCTGGCCAACTGCTCCAGGCCCGGATTGTGGCCAATTACCAGCAAGCTGCCGCTCGAAGCGTCGGTTTGACCAATCTGGCTCAGAATGTCCGCCGCTGAAGCATCGTACAGCGCCTTGAGGAATGCGACCTGGGGCGGGACGGGCAATTCCGCCGCCACAAGCCGCCAGGTGTCGCGGGTGCGCAGCGCCGCCGACACCAGCGCCAGGTCCGGCAGCCAGCCGCGCGTCGCAAGCTCGCGCCCCATCAACCGGGCTGCCTTCACTCCGCGTTCGGCCAAGGGCCGGTCGAAATCATCGAGATCAGGGTCGTCCCAGCTGGATTTGGCGTGACGAAGCAGGAGAAGCTGTTTCATCGCCGCTCTAAGCTCAAGGCGTGATGCGCGCCAGATGCTCGAGGTCGGCTTCCTCGCGCAGCGGATCCGGGGCCATCACCACCGAGGTGCCGTTGTCGGCATCGTCGGCAAAGTGGGCAAGCACGGTGCGGCCGGACTCCATGCGCGCCTTGCCTTCGGCGACCAGCCCCAGCGCCAGCGGATAGAGCCGGTGTTCGGTCTTCAGCACGCGGGCTGCCAATGTATCGGCGGTGTCGCCGACCATCACCGGCACGGCTGCCTGTGCGATGATCGGGCCGTCATCCATCTCGGAGGTGACGAAGTGCACGGTGCAGCCATGGATGCGGATGCCGGCGGCCAGCGCGCGCGCATGGGTGTCGAGCCCCTTGAAGGCCGGCAGCAGGGCAGGGTGGATATTGATCATGCGGCCCTGCCATTTCTGGACGAAGCCGGGGCTGAGGATGCGCATATAGCCGGCCAGCGCCACGATCTCGGCGTTGAAGGCGGTAAGGGCCGCGTCGATGGCGGCGTCATGCGCCTGCTTGCTGCCGTGGTCGGCACGTGAGACGACCTGCGTGGCGATGCCGCGCGCCCTGGCGATGCCGAGCCCGGCGGCATCCGCCTTATCGGAAATGACACCGACGATCTCGGCCGGGAACGACGGGTCGCTGGCCGCGGCAATCAGCGCGGTCATGTTGGAGCCGCGTCCCGAGATCAGGACAACGGTGCGTTTCCTCTGCGCGCTCATAGGCCGATCGAACCCCGATAGATGACGCCTGCGTCGCGGCGCGGCACGATGCGGCCGATCGGCGTCACCGTCTCGCCGGCTTCCTGTAGCACGGCCGCGACC
>NZ_RZPI01000876.1:0-1948 GCF_003998715.1 Mesorhizobium sp. M7A.F.Ca.CA.002.15.2.1 | reverse complement strand
ATCGCGCACGAAGCCGGTCATATTGCCGGCGCCAAGCAATGTCGCGATGACGGCCATCGTCTTGGCTCGTTCGAGCTGGTCGCGCAGCTTCTGCTGGTGGCCGCCGGCAATATGACCGGCTTCGTGCGCGATGACGCCGATGATCTCGTTGGGCGTTTCAGCCGTCATCAGCGCGCCGGTGTTGATGAACAGCCGACGCCCGGTGACGAAGGCGTTGAAACTCTGGTCGTTGACCAGGACGATGTCGATGCCGTCATTCGCCAGGCCGGCCGCCCTGAAGATCGGCCGCGCGTAATCGCGCACCAGCGCCTCGATCTCGGCGTCGCGCACCACCGGCACGTTCTGGGCGAAGGCGCTGACCGAGCTCGACATTGCAACGGCAACGCCAAGCGAAAGCGTCGCGAAGACGCGCGCTGCCTGGGCAATCGTCGATCTGGGTCGGCTCAACATGATGTGTCCACTGGTAGACGAGCGGGCGAAAGATGAAAAGTCGGCGCCGGAAACTTCCTCAACTTGTGATCCTCACATCAATCGGGCATTTGTGCGGCACATGCGCCAGTGCCTGGCGCCGTCAGTCATCGGGAATACTGGTTAAATGGTCGTTTCGCTCTCACGCCGCGGCAATGTCGAGCCCTTCCATGCGATGGACATTCTGGCAGAGGCAAACCGGCTGAAGTCCCAGGGCGTGCCGGTTGTTTCGATGGCCGTCGGCCAACCCTCCGATCCCGCACCGGTTCTGGTTCGCGCCGCAGCAGCCAAGGCGCTGCAGGATGGGCGCATCGGCTACACCGACGCGCTCGGACTGGCAGGTTTGCGCAAGGCGATAGCCGGACACTACGCCGATCACTATGGGCTTGATATCGAGCCCGGCCGGATCGCGGTGACCACCGGATCGCCGGCCGCCTTCAATCTTGCCTTCCTGGCGATGTTCGATCGGGGTGACCGCGTCGCCATCGCGGCACCCGGTTACCCTGCCTACCGCAACATCATGGCCGCACTCGGCATAGAGGTGGTCGAGATCGAGCTCGGCGACGCCGCCTACCTGCATGCCGGCCATTTGGAAGCCGCGCATCGTGAAAAGCCGCTGAAAGGCGTTCTCTTCGCCAGTCCCGCCAATCCAACCGGCGCGGTCATACCAGCCGATGAACTGGCGGCTCTGGTAAGGACGGCACAGGACCTCGGCATCGCCGTCATCTCCGACGAAATCTATCACCGGCTGGCCTATGCCGCCCCCGACACCACGGCACTTGCCTATGGCGGCGATGTGACGGTGATCAATTCCTTCTCCAAATATTACTGCATGACCGGCTGGCGAATCGGCTGGATGGTGCTGCCGCAGGAACTGGTGCGGCCGGTCGAGCGCGTCGCCCAGAGCCTCTACATCTCGCCGCCGGAGCTATCGCAGATTGCCGCGATCGAAGCGTTCAGGGCGACCGAGGAACTGGAGGCGGTAAAAGGCCGCTACGCCTGGAATCGCGAGCTCTTGATGAAACGCCTGCCGGAACTCGGCTTTCCGCTGGCGGCGCCCATGGACGGCGCCTTTTATGCGTTCTGTGACGTCACCAGGCATACCAATGACAGCATGGCCTTCGCGCGAAAGATGCTGGCCGAGGCGCATGTTGCAGCAACGCCCGGCCGCGACTTCGACACTCAGGCTGGGCACCGGACCATGCGTTTCTCCTACGCCGGCAGCCACGACGACATGGTCGAGGCAATGGTGCGCATCGAACGCTGGTTGAGGTAGCACCATGCCGGAACTTGAACAGGCCCCCAAACTTGATCGGGCATTGGCCGAAGTCGCCGCCGAAATGGCCGAGCGCACCGATCGCGGCGACGTCGCTTCCTACATTCCGCAGCTGGGCAAGGTCGATCCGAAGAAGTTCGGCATCGCGGCGGTCACCAATGACGGCCGCGTGCTGATGGCCGGCGATGCCGACCAGGCATTTTC
>NZ_RZPI01000875.1:0-1957 GCF_003998715.1 Mesorhizobium sp. M7A.F.Ca.CA.002.15.2.1 | reverse complement strand
CCCGGCCGAGCCATGTCTTCCTGACCCGTGACGACAGGCTGATCGAAACGCTGCGCGGCTCGATCAAGTCGGCGGTCGGCAAGGAGCCGACGCTGTCGACCTCCGGTGGAACCTCCGATGCGCGTTTCATCAAGGACTATTGCCCGGTGGTCGAGTTCGGGCTGGTCGGCAAGACCATGCACATGGTCGACGAGCGCGTCGCCATTGCCGACCTCGAGACGCTGACGCAAATCTACCAGCGCTTCATAGAAGACTGGTTCGGACAGGGCTGAACAGCATGCTTTCGGCGGACGAAACCCAAGCTTCGCTGACGGGCGCCTGGCGATTGATGCTCGGCAGAGCCGACGGCCTGCGCCTGCTCGACCTGTCGGCCGACGGCTTCTGGAATTCCTTCTTCGCCATTGTCGTTGCAGCACCGGCGCTGATCGTCGGCTGGGTCGGCATCGCCAACGAAATCGGCGATCCCGACGCCTTCGCGGGGCGCTTCAGCATGCTGGTGCGCCTGGCGACGGTCGACATCGGCTCCTGGGTGCTGCCGCTGGTTGCGCTCGCTTTCATCGCGCCGCGCGCCGGCATAGGCGGCCGCTTCGTCCACTACGTCGTTGCCAGCAACTGGGCTTCGGCCATCACCGCCTGGCTGATGCTGCCTTCGGCGCTGATCCGGCTTTTCCTGTCGTCCGCAAGCCAGGTTTCGAGCCTTGTGTCGCTGTTCCTCTTTGCCCTTTCTATGGTGCTGACCTGGCGCATGACAAATGCCACGATGGGCAGGGGCGCAGCGGTCGGCACGGCCGTTTTCGTCGGCATGTTCATTGCGTCGCTGCTGGTGCTGTTCGGCCTGCAGACGTTGCTCGGCATCACCGTCCCGGACGATGTCGGAGTTCAGAGCCTTTCCGGGCTCGTCTCGATCGGATAATCGACACCGGTGAGAAACAGCCCGTCGGGCGGCGCCACCTGGCCGCAGGCGGCGCGGTCGCGCGCCTCGAGCGATGTTTTCAGGTCGGCCGCGCTCCAGCCGCCGTCGCCGACACGCTTGAGCGAGCCGACCATCGAACGCACCTGGTTGTGCAGGAACGAGCGCGCCGAAGCCCTGACCTCGACCATGTCGCCTTGTCGGCTCACATCGAGCCGTTCCAGCGTCCTGATCGGGCTGTTGGCCTGGCACTGGGTCGAGCGGAAGGTGGTAAAGTCATGCCGTCCGAGCAGGACCTTTGCCGCTTCGTGCATGGCGCCGGCGTCGAGCCGCTTCGGCACCCACCACACCTTGCCCTTGTCGAGCGCGGCCGGCGCGCGGCGGTTCAGGATGCGGTAGAGATAGTGGCGGCCAATGGCCGAGAAGCGGGCGTCGAAACTGTCGGAGACCACCGTCGCTTTCAGGATGGCGATGCGCGCCCCGGCCGCCTGCAGATGGGCGTTGACGGCATCGCGCACCTTGTCGCTCGGCCACGCCTTGACGAGGTCGACATGCGCCACCTGCGCGGTCGCATGCACGCCGGCATCGGTGCGGCCGGCGGCGCGCAGCCTGATCGCTTCGCCGCAGAATTTTTCGATCGCCTGTTCGATCGCCTGCTGCACCGAAGGCTGATCCGCCTGGTGCTGCCAGCCGGCAAACAGGCTGCCGTCATATTCGATGTCGAGGCGAAAACGCGGCATTTGCGGCTAGAGCTCTCGCCTCGAGCAATTCCAGGAAAAGTGTGAAACGGTTTTCCGTTCGGAATTGCGTTAAAACAAAGAGGAGTGCAGTTCGCCGTTTCCGTGAAAACGGCTGACTGTTCTACGCGGCGAGAGCGGTGAAGGCGGAGGCGTAGACCAGCCTGCCTGCTTCTGGCGCGTCACCCCAGGCCAGCGCCTGCAGCGCTTCGCCCTGGTATTCGCTTTCGAAGTTCTCGGCACGCGTGTGGCTATAGCCGAAACGCCCGTAATAGGTGGGGTCGCCCAGCACCACGGCCAGCGTCTCACC
>NZ_RZPI01000874.1:0-1965 GCF_003998715.1 Mesorhizobium sp. M7A.F.Ca.CA.002.15.2.1 | reverse complement strand
GCACGACGCGATCTTCGCCGACATAGCTGTACCCCTGGCTGAGCGCGATCGAGCGAATGCCGAGCAGCGCGCCCTCCATGGCGCCGGCGACGGTGCCGGAATAGGTGACATCGTCGGCGATGTTGGCGCCCGAATTGATGCCGGACAGGATCAGGTCGGGTGCGCCAGGCAGGATCTTCTTGACGCCCATGATGACGCAATCGGTCGGCGTGCCGCGCACGGCAAAATGCTTCTCGCCAATCTTGCGCAGCCGCAGCGGCTCCGAGATCGACAGCGAATGCGCATAGCCGGACTGGTCCTGCTCGGGCGCCACCACCCAGACATCGTCGGACAGCGTACGTGCGACGCGTTCGAGCGACGCCAGGCCCTCGGCATGAATGCCGTCGTCATTGGTCAGGAGGATACGCATTATTTCGCTTCGATCTTTTCCAGACCGCCCATGTAAGGCCGCAGCACTTCAGGAATGGTTACGCTGCCATCCTCGTTCTGGTAGTTTTCGATGACGGCGATGAGCGCGCGACCAACGGCTGTGCCCGAGCCGTTGAGCGTGTGGACGAAGCGGTTGCCCTTGCCGTCCCTGTCCTTGTAGCGGGCGTCCATGCGGCGTGCCTGGAAATCGCCGCACACCGAGCAGGACGAGATCTCGCGATAGGCGTTCTGGCCGGGCAGCCAGACCTCGATGTCATAGGTCTTGCGTGCGCCAAAACCCATGTCGCCGGTGCACAGCGTCATGGTGCGGAACGGCAGGCCGAGCCGCTTCAGCACTTCCTCGGCGCATTGCGTCATCCGCTCATGCTCGGCAAGTGACGATTCCTGATCGGTGATCGACACCAGCTCGACCTTGTAGAACTGATGCTGGCGCAGCATGCCGCGCGTGTCGCGCCCGGCCGAGCCCGCTTCCGAACGGAAGCACGGTGTCAGCGCGGTGTAGCGCAGCGGCAGTTTTTCATGCGCGGTGATTTCCTCACGCACAAGGTTGGTGAGTGGGACCTCGGCGGTGGGAATCAGGCCAAGCCTGCCCTCCCCGTGCGGCGTAAAGAACAGATCTTCCTCGAACTTCGGCAATTGGTTGGTGCCGAACAAAACATCGTCCTTGACCATCAGCGGCGGAATGACTTCCTCGTAGCCATGCTCGGTCGTGTGCAAATCGAGCATGAACTGGCCGAGCGCGCGTTCCATCCGCGCCAGCCCGCTTTTCAGCACGGTGAAGCGCGAGCCTGACAGCTTTGCCGCGCGCTCGAAATCCATCATGCCGAGCGCTTCGCCGATCTCGAAATGCTCCTTCACCCAGTTCGGCCGCGTCGGCACCTTGCCGACGATGTGCTTGACGACATTGTCGTGCTCGTCCTTGCCGACAGGCACGTCGTCGAACGGCACGTTGGGCAGCACCGCCAACGCATCGTTCAGCGCCTTGTCCAGCTCGCGTTCGCGCGCCTCGCCGTTCTGGATGAAGACCTTGATCTCGCCGACTTCGGCTTTCAGCGTCTCGGCCAGGGCAGCATCGCCCGAACGCATGGCGTTGCCGATCTCTTTCGACGCGGCATTGCGGCGCTCCTGCTTGGTCTGTAGCTCGGTAACGTGTTCGCGCCGCGCCTCGTCCGAGGCGATCAGCCCGCCGACCGTGGACTGCGCCTCGTCAGCCGACCACGAGCGCTTCACCAGCGCCTCGACAAGGGCCTTCGGGTTGTCGCGAATCCATTTGATGTCAAGCATGGTTTGAACGCTCCGGGGTAGCATGTCGCCCAAAGTGCGCAGCGGTTTGGGACAACGACATGCTTCAAACAAAACTGAAACGCATCGCTTTCAGTGCGATGCGTTTCAGCCAGAGGGCGTAAACCGCATCCTCGATCGATGCAAGATGGGGCATGGGGAACGCAAGCATGCGATCACGCTTTGACGCGCTTTCGGCTGAAGGCGGGGGAGAGCCTGAAATGAAAAACCCGCCTCTACGGCGGGGCGGTGGCG
>NZ_RZPI01000873.1:0-1974 GCF_003998715.1 Mesorhizobium sp. M7A.F.Ca.CA.002.15.2.1 | reverse complement strand
ATCCGATCCTTACGGATAGCATGCCGGCTCGATGGGCCATGGACTGCAACCGCTTGCCGGTATACTCCCCCGCGTTGGCGATTTTCGTTGTCGGCAGAAACGGTTTTGACTCTGAGTTTCCAAGCGTTCCGGCCGACAGCGATCATGATTTTTGATGCTGGCGAACATATGCGGAAACGGTCAGGTAAACACAGCTATTATGATCCATTTGTTCAACGGCTTTCAGGACCCCTTCGGTGGCAGTGACCTTGAAGCTCTGGAACTGTACCGGTTGTTGAGTGTCGATTCCGAGGTGCATCTGTGGGCAACCTCCTCCAGCGTGTCCGGCGAGTTGATGCGGAATTTCCCGATTCGCCGCGTCTCGCTGTCGAAGTGGGATGTACCGAATGGCGGTACCTACGTCTTTCTCGGCTCTCATTGGCGCAACAAGATATGGCCTTACCTGATCCCGCGGCCGCGCCGGCTGATCTATGTCTTCAATACCTTTCACCCGAAAATCATCTCGCTGACGAGACGCATGCCCCGCATGCTGAACTGGCCCGACGCCGAACTGGTGCTGATTTCCGATTTTCAGAGACGGATGCTCCAAGTCGATGGCACCGTGCATCCGTCTCCGATCGATATCGAACGTTTTTCACCACGGCGTCTGGGTTCGGATCGTCCCTTCACCGTCGGACGCTTGAGCCGCGATGGGCCGGGCAAACATCATCCCGATGACATACCCCTCTACAAGACATTGCTGGCCGAAGGTACAGCCTTGCGGATACAGGGAGGGATAGGGCTCAAGGACAGCCTCATGCCGCATCCGCAACTCGAACTGTTCCCACCCGGCCAATTTTCCGCCGAAGAGTTTCTGCAGACGCTCGACGTGTTTTATTATCGCACCGGTTGGCATATGGAAACCTTCGGTCGCGTGGTGTTCGAGGCGATGGCCTGCGGGTTGCCCGTGGTCTGCCATTCATATGGCGGTTATTCCGACCATATCAGGCATGGCGAAAACGGTTTCTTGTTCGAAACGACGCAGCAGGCGGCGCGCATCCTGGCCGATCTCAAAGCCGACCCGGCGCTGCGGGCGGCAGTGGGCCTCAAGGCACGGCAGACCGTCGAGCAGACCTATTCTTCCCAAGCTGTGCGACAGAGGCTGGATTTCTACCTGCGTTAGCTGCACGTCATCCTTTGGGCCATGGGACATCCTTGGCGCAACAACATGCCCGCTGTCATCGATCTCGACATCGCGCTAAAGCAGGCACGCAAAGCGGACGAATGGGGCCGACAGCCAGCGGCGTGCCACAGACTGGGCAGGACTTCTTATCGATGACTTTGATGGGCGCGGCGGCACTGCTGATCCTGATCCTGACTTACGCCGGTGTCGCCATTGGCCGCATCCCCGGCCTGCGCCTCGACCGGGCAGGGATCGCGCTTCTCGGCGGGGCCGCGATGATCGCCATCGGCGCGCTCAGCATGGAGGATGCGTACCGGGCGATCAATTTCGATACCATCACGCTTCTGCTCGGCATGATGATTGTGGTGGCGCATTTAAAAGTGTCGGGCGCCTTTCGTGGCCTTGGCGCCGTCGCCATCGAGCACGCGCATGCGCCCTTCATGCTCTTGGTGATGGTGACGCTGCTGACCGGCGTGTTGTCCGCCTTCCTGGTCAACGACGCCATCTGTCTCGTCATGGCGCCGATCGTCGTCCACGTCACCCGTGTGATCAAGCGCAACCCGATCCCCTATCTGATCGCCACCGCCACCGCGTCGAATTGCGGCAGCGTCGCAACCATCACCGGCAATCCCCAAAACATGGTCATCGGTGCACTGTCGGGCATTTCCTATCCGGCCTTTTCGGCAGCGCTGGCTCCGGTCGCCCTGTTCGGCCTCGTCGCGGTCGTTGTCATCATCCGCATTGTCTTCCGGGCCGAATTCGCCCGCACCGTCCAACTGACGCCCGAGGTCTCGCGTGGCCGCATGCACAAG
>NZ_RZPI01000872.1:0-1988 GCF_003998715.1 Mesorhizobium sp. M7A.F.Ca.CA.002.15.2.1 | reverse complement strand
ACCTTGAGGATCATGCCGGCGCCGGCACCGATCGTATCGAGGTGCAGCGTCGGCACGTTGAGCTTGAAGCGATCCATCAGCGGCTCGTTCTCGATCCGCGTCTGGCCGCGCGTGATAACGCCCATGTCGAAGGAGGTGCCGCCCATGTCCGAGCAGATCAGCGAATCATTGCCGATCAGCTTGCCGACATAGGCAGCACCGAGGATGCCGCCGATCGGGCCGGAGATCATGGTTTCATGCAGGCGCGGATGGTTGATCGAGGTCAGGCCGCCGAAGGAGAGCAGCGTCTGCACGCCATATTTGAAGCCGTATTTCTTCGAGACGTCCTCGATACCCCTAAGCTGCTTGCGGCCGCGCGAGGTGGCGTAGGCCTCGATCAGGACCGAGTTCAGCCGCGACTGCTCGCGGATGACCGGGCGGACCTCGTGGCTGGTGTAGACGATGATGTCGGCGCCGGCCTTGTCGACCTCTTCGCGGCAGATTTCCGCGATGCGCTTCTCGTGCACCGGATTGACGTGCGAGAAGATGGTCATGATGCAGATCGCTTCGACCTCGTCGGCGATCAGTTTTTTTGCGGCTGCAGAAACCTCGTGCTCATAGAGCGGCAGCACGACGTCGCCGAACTGGTCGATCCGCTCGGTGACGCCATGGGTGCGGCGGCGCGGCACCAGCGGATCGGGATGATGGTGGGTGACCGCATGCAGCCGGTCGGCGTAGGAATAATCGGCCCAGGCCTGCAGCCCGCGGCCCATCAGGATCATGTCCTCGAGGCCCTTGGTGGTGATCAGGCCGAGCCGGCGGCCGGTGCGCGACAACAGCGTGTTCAGCATGCCGGTGCCGGAATAGAGCACGACGTTGACGCCTGAAAACAATGATTCCAGCGAGATGCCCCAGGCATCCGCCGCGTCCTCGGCCGAGGCCAGAAAACCCTCGGCTTCGTTCTTCGGCGTGGTCGCCGACTTGCCGATCTTGAAGTGGCCGTCCTGATCGACAAGGATCGTGTCGGTCATGGTGCCGCCGGCGTCGATGCCGATGACGATTGGGTTGCCGACAATGGGGGCGGTGAGATTGGGTTGGGTCACGGTCGCCTCGGGATCTGGTCTAGGTTGACGCCAGGCTAGATTCATTGGATGGCCTCGCGCCATATGCCTAAAGACACAATGACGGTTGGGCTGACATCGCCGAGAAAAGGGCATGGGCATGGGCAATATCTGGGCGCCGCTCGCCAAAGCGATCGCCGCCATCGGCACGGACAGGCATGTCGACTGCCTGATCGACCTGATCGGCGCCGACATCGACCACGACCTCGTCACGGTGACGCGCTATTCGGCGACGCAGACACCCGAATTCATCAAGCACCGGCGCTTCTCGGATGAGATGGTCCGGCGCTATCTCCACAATTACTACGTGTTCGACCCGTTCTATGCCTCGTGGCGGCGCGAGCGCAGGTTGGGCATCATGCCGCTGAAACGGCTCGCCGACGACGAGGCCAAGCGCGGCCAGTACATTGCCGGCTTCCTGGCGCAGTCGGAGATCTGCGACGAGGTCGGCATCATGCTTGCCGATGGCGGCGACTGGTGCCTCGGCATCTTCCTCGACCGCTCGACCACGTCGTTCAAGGAGAGCGAGATCGCTTTGCTGGACGAGCGGTTGCCTGTATTCGAGGCGCTGCATGCGCTCGACATCAAGGCGCGCGGAACCAAATTCTCCCGCACGTCGGCGCCGACAGGCCCCGGCGCCTCGCCCCGGCAGGAGCCGACGATCCCGGCCAGTCTGTGGCCGGAGCTGTCGCTGCGCGAGCGGGAATTGGTTCAGTTGATCCTCGCCGGCCACCCGACGGCCAACATCGCCGAGCGCCTCGGCATCACCGTCGGCACGGTCAAGAACCATCGCCGGCGCATCTACGAGAAGCTCGACATCACCACCGAGCGGGAATTGTTTTTGCAGTTCTTCCAGCATCAGGCCGATCGCTAGCCGCTCGCTTACCC
>NZ_RZPI01000871.1:0-1997 GCF_003998715.1 Mesorhizobium sp. M7A.F.Ca.CA.002.15.2.1 | reverse complement strand
ACCCTACATCGTCGAGGAAGCCTGGCCGCTGTCAGGCACGGACGCCCGCGCCTCCAGCCTTGTCGCCAGCGCCTCCGACGCCTCGCGGATCATGCGATAGGCGGAAGCGAAGGCTTCTGCCTCGTCATGATAAGGATCCGGCACGTCGCGTGCCTTTCCCTGCGCGAATTCCAGGAACAGATGGATACGGTCCTGCACGGCCGCCGGCGCCAGCGCCTTCAGGTCAGCGACATTCGACCGGTCCATGCCAAGGATCAGGTCGAAACGGTGGAGGTCCTGCGGCGTGACCTTGCGCGCCCTCTGCCCGGAAATGTCGACGCCGTGCCGCATGGCGACCGCGATCGCGCGTCGATCGGGGGCAGAGCCGGCCTCCCAGTCACTGGTTCCCGCCGAATCGAGCAGGATATCCCGGGCCGACCCGCGCTCGGCCCAAACGGCGCGGAAGACACCTTCCGCCAGCGGCGACCGGCAGATGTTGCCGAGGCAGACGAAGAGAATGGAATTTATAGGCTTCGCGCTCATCGATCCGTCGCTATGGTGAGGGTCGTTTTCGAATAGCACAGGATAGGGACATGGCGAGAGAGAAACTGGGCAGGCAAGCCGCTGAAGCCGCATTGACGGGCCTCGACGGCTGGGCGCTGGCGGAAGACGGCGCCTCCATCAAGCGCACATTCACCTTCGCGAATTTCTCCGAGGCTTTCGCCTTCATGACCCGCGTCGCGCTTGCCGCCGAGGCGATGGATCATCATCCCGACTGGTCGAATGTCTACAAGACCGTCGACGTGACGCTGAACACCCACGACGCCGGCGGCGTCACTGCGCTCGATATCGATCTGGCCACGAAAATGAACCGTTTTGCCGGCGCCTGAGGCCTGGTATCGCCTCGGCAGGCCCAAATCGGCACCGGCATCTTGTAGCGGGGGTCGGGTTTCACCACATTTTCCCCCGCGGGGCAGGCGCCGGATGCGCATGAGCCCCGCAAGGAGAGACTGATGGCGCAACAATCCGGTTTTGATTTCTTCGGCTTTGGCGGCAAGCCGTCAGACGAGAGCGAAGTGCGCGAGAAATTCTGGCGCACAGCCAAGAAGGCCGCGCGGCAGATCCCCTTCATGGAAGAGGTCGTGGCCGCCTATTATTGCGCCATGGACAAGAACACGCCGCTGCGCGCCAAGGGCATTCTGCTGGCCGCGCTCGGCTATTTCGTGCTGCCGGTGGATGTCATCCCCGACTTCGTCTTCGGGCTTGGCTTCACCGACGACATCGCTGTGCTCACCGCCGCGATCACCGCCGTCAGTGCCCACATCACCACTGCGCACCGGCAGGCCGCCAGGGACGCCATGGCCGAGAAGGGCTGAACACGCGCGCGGAACGCCGTTGAAGCCGGCTTTCGGCGACAGCGTAAAAAGTCAAACTCTTGCCGCTTTCGTGGCCTTCAAGTCGCCAAAGGGATGTCGCGCCACCCGCTCGCAGGGCGGCGGCGCGGGTATGGTGGCGGTTTCCTCGGGGTGAGGGTCCTTTTCTCTTCGGAAATTCACCGTTTGGTAACCCAGATTAAATCAAAATGAAGCGACGGGCAGGACGCCAAGCCGGCCTGCCTCCGCACCATTTGGAATACGGGAAAAGCGATGCGCGGATTGATTGCGATAGTTTCGAGTCTGGCCCTGGTGGCCGTGGCAGCGCCGGCACTGGCGCAGTCGGCGACCAAGATCGGCCAGCACAATGCCTGGGGCACCTACAGCTACCAGGCATCGGGCGGCAAGGTCTGCTATGTCCTGACCGTGCCGACCGACAAGCAGCCGCCCACGCTCGACCATGGCGATATGTTCTTCTTCGTCAGCCAGCGGCCCGGCCAGCAAGTGTCCTACGAGCCGCAATTCATTGCCGGCTACAATTTCCAGGAAGGCTCCAAGGCCACCGTGACCATCGACAAGAAGACGTTTTCGATGTTCACGCGCGGCAAATCGGCCTGGGTCGAGAATGCCGGCGAGGAGCCGGTA
>NZ_RZPI01000870.1:0-1998 GCF_003998715.1 Mesorhizobium sp. M7A.F.Ca.CA.002.15.2.1 | reverse complement strand
GCGAGGCCATGATGATCGAGGCAGATCTGCTGGTCGACTGGTACGTGCCGGCAATAACGGGCAGCCCGGCAAGCGGTGCCTTGCGCGCCGGCTACCACAAGCAATGGGGCGCGCTCCTCGACCGGCTGCACGGCCGCGAATATACGCTGATGCTGCGCGACTTCCATTCGCCCAACATCATCTGGCGCGGCGACCGTTCAGGGCATGATCGGCTGGGCATCGTCGATTTCCAGGATGCGCTGATCGGCCCGTCCGCCTATGACGTCGCCTCGCTGGCCATGGACGCGCGTGTTACGATGTCGCCCGAGATCGAGAGAAAGACGCTGGATGCCTATGTCGCGGCGCGCCACGCAGCCGGTGCTTTCGACGAGGCAAGCTTCCTGGAATCCTACGCCATCATGGCGGCGCAACGAAATTCCAAGATCCTCGGCATCTTCGTCCGCCTCGAAAAGCGCGACGGCAAGCCCTATTATCTAAAACACCTGCCGCGCATTCGCGATTATCTGCGCCGGGCCTTGTCTCATCCGGCGCTGGCAAGCCTGCGCGAGTTCTACGACGCCCACGGTTTGCTGGAGGAGCGAGCGCTGTGACAGCAGGACCGGACACCGCCATCGTACTTGCCGCCGGCCTTGGCAAACGCATGCGGCCGATTACCGACACCATTCCCAAGCCGCTGGTCAGGATTGCCGGCAAGACGTTGCTCGACTGGAGCCTCGACAGCCTGGCTGCCGCCGGTGTCGCGAAGGCCGTGGTCAACGTCCACTATTTTCCCGAACAGATCCTCGCCCATGTCGCCGCGCGCCGCGCGCCAAAAATCGTCATTTCCGATGAGAGCGAACAACTGCTCGATTCCGCCGGCGGCATCGTCAAGGCGCTGCCGGAACTGGGCGAGCGACCCTTCTACATCCTCAATGCCGACACCTTCTGGATCGATGACGGTCCTCTCAATCTCCAGCGCCTCGCCCTTGCATGGGACGCGGCGAAAATGGATATTCTGCTGATGCTGGCGGATCTCCAACAGGCGACCGGACACTGCGGCAGCACCGATTTCCTGGTGGCGCCGGATGGCGGCTTGCGGCGTTCAAAGGGGGATCCGGCGGGGCTGATCTATGCCGGCGCGGCGATCGTCGATCCGCGCCTGTTCAAGGGCGCACCGGCCGGGCCGCACTCGCTCAACGCCTATTTCGATTCCGCCATCGCCGCAGGGCGCCTGTTCGGCATGCCCATGCATGGCCACTGGATCACCGTCGGCACGCCCGATGCCGTACCGCTCGCGGAAGCGGCGGTCGCCGGTGCGCTCATCGAGTCGCAATGAGCGGCTCCAGCCGCGTTTTCTCGATCCCGCCCGGAGCGCCGTTTCTGCCGACGCTTGCCGAGGCGCTGCTTGCCGGCCGTCTTGTTCCGGGGTTTCGATTCGACGGCGACCCGCTCGCTTTGGCCGATGCCACCATCTATGTGCCGACACGCCGTGCCGCGCGTGCCTTGCGGGGTGTCTTCGTCGACAGCCTGGCGGCACGCGGCGGCGGCGGCTCGGCGATCCTGCCGGTCATCCGGCCACTCGGCGAATTCGACGAGGATGAGGCTGCGTTCGAGACCGAGGCAGCGGCGGCCATCGATCTGGCGCCGCCGATTTCGGCAACCGAACGCCTGTTGCTGCTGACGCCGCTGGTGCGCGCCTGGAAACGCCGGCTGCCGGCGCATGTCGCCGCCCTTTTCGCCGAGGAGATCGTCATCCCGGCTTCCACCGCCGACGCGATCTGGCTGGCGCGCGATCTCGCCCGGCTGATGGACGAGATCGAGACGGAAGGCACCGACTGGGCCAAGCTCACCGATCTGGTGACCGGCAATCTTGCCGGATGGTGGCAGGTGACGCTCGAATTCCTCGGCATCGTCACCGAAGCCTGGCCGAAATTCCTCGCGGAAAGCGACCGCTCCAATCCGGCCGCGCATCGCAGCGCGCTGATCCGCGCCGAGGCGGCGCGGATCAGCGCGCTGCGA
>NZ_RZPI01000086.1:0-11864 GCF_003998715.1 Mesorhizobium sp. M7A.F.Ca.CA.002.15.2.1 | reverse complement strand
GATCACTGCCCCGGCGGAATCAGCCTGAAATCCGGCAGCTCACGCAAAACCAGTTCAGGTCCTGCCGGCGAATAGACGACGAACAGCTGCATCGGCCCGTCGCCGGTGTTGAGCGTCGAATGAAAGCGGCTTTCCGGCACGTAGATGGTGCAGCCGGGGCCGACCTTCTCGACCATCGGATTGCCCTTCTCGTCCTCGACCATCTGTTCGCCATGGCCTGAGATGACGAAGATGATTTCTTCCGCGCCCGGATGGTTGTGGCGCGTGTGGCCCTTGCCGGAAGGCAGGTCGACGACCCCGCCGGAAAAGCGGGTTGCGCCATTCACTTCGGGCGCCACCGTCAGCGCCAATTTTCCCCAGTCGAAGCCGAAGGCGCTGACGTCCTTCGGGTACACGAACACTTTGCTCTTGTCGGTCATCTCACTCATCCCTTCTTTTTCTTGAATGTGGTCTTCTGGCCGCCGAGCGCGACGGCCTTGAAATCGGCCGTCTGCTTGGCGATCGCGGCTTCCGCCGGCAGCCGTTCCATCGAGCTGGCGCCATAGAAGCCGTGCAGGCCCTTGGCCTGGGAGAGAATGTAACGGGCGTCGTCGGGCATCGAAATCGGGCCGCCATGGCAAAGCAGGATGACATCCTTGCGCACCGAGCGCGCGGCATTGGCGATGGCGTCGATCTCCTGAATGCAGTCGTCGAGCGACTTGGCTGACGTGGCGCCGATCGAGCCGCCTGTCGTCACACCCATATGGGCGACGACGATGTCGGCACCGGCCTTGGTCATGGCGCGGGCCTCATCCGGGTTGAAGACATAGGGCGTGGTCAAGAGATCGAGCTTGTGCGCCTCGGCGATCATGTCGACCTCGAGGCCGAAGCCCATGCCGGTTTCCTCGAAGCTCTGCCGCATGCTGCCGTCGAACAGGCCGATGGTGGGAAAATTCTGCACGCCGGAAAAGCCCATCGTCTTCAGCTCTGCCAATAGCAGCGGCATGATGACGAACGGGTCGGTGCCGTTGACGCCGGCCAGCACCGGCGTGTGTCTGACCACAGGCAGCACCTCATAGGCCATTTCCTTGACGATCTCGTTGGCGTTGCCATAGGCGAGCAGGCCGGCGGCCGAGCCGCGCCCGGCCATGCGGTAGCGGCCGGAATTGTAGATGATGATGAGGTCGATGCCACCGGCCTCCTCGGCCTTCGCCGACAGGCCGGTGCCGGCGCCGCCGCCGACGATCGGCACGCCCTTGTCGATCATTCCCCTGAATTTCTTCAAGATGTCCTTGCGCGGTATGGCGGGCATTTTTTGAGGTCTCTCACTGTCTGGCGATGTCGAGGAAGGCCGCTGTTGCTGCCTTTGCGAATTCCGGGTCGTTGATATGCAGCGGCAGGCGCGTCACGCGGCGCTTGCCGTTGGGCTTGATGGTGCGCTCGATGGCATCGAACAGAACGGCGTCGGCTTCCGGGTCGAAGAAGGCGCCGCCTTCGATGTCGAGCGCCGAGACGCCTTTTTCCGGGATGAGAAAATGCACCGGTCCCCCGCAGCGGGCGAGCCTGGTGCCGATCCACTCGCCGATCGCACGGCATTCGTCCGCCGTGGTGCGCATCAGCGTGACATTGGGATTGTGTTCGTAGAACAGCCGGTCGCGATAGTGCTCCGGGATGGTCGAAGGCGCCCAGAAGTTCACCATATCGAGCGCGCCGACGGAGCCGACATAGGGCAGCCCCGTGCGTGCGACGGCGCCGAAACGATCCTCCGTCGCCGGCAGCACGCCGCCGAACAGAAGATCGCAGACTTCGGTCGTGGTGATGTCGACGACGCCGGACAGCAAGCCGCTGTCGGCCAGCTTTTCCATGCTGCGGCCGCCAGTGCCGGTGGCGTGGAAGACCATGCAGTCATATCCGGAACGGAGCTGGTCGGCGATGGCGGTCACGCAAGGCGTGGTGACGCCGAACATGGTGAGGCCGATCGATGGTTTGCCGTCGGGTGGTGGCGCCGGGCTGGCCGCCATGCCTGATATGGCTTGAGCCGCGTTGTACAACACGACACGGGAGAGCCGGTTCAGTCCGGCCATGTCGGTCACAGAAGGCATCATGATGATGTCGGAGACATCGACGTAGGGAGCGGTGTCGCCGGAGGCGAGCGTCGAGACCATGATCTTGGGCAGGCCGAGCGGCAGGGCGCGCATGCCCGACGTGACGATCGATGTGCCGCCACCGCCGCCAATGCCGATCATGGCCGCGATGTCGTTGCGCGATTGGGCAAAGCGGGCGAAGGCGATGCCCATTGCGGCGACCGCGGCGCCGCGATCATTGCCGCCGAGCACGGTTTCACTGCCGCCGGGATGATGGTCGGCGATTTCCCTCGCGCTGATATCGACGGGGATGGTTGCGTCGCGCGTTCCGACATCGACACGACAAACGAGGGCGCCCGCAGCCGTGATTGCATCGGCCAGGAAGGCGAGTTCCTCGCCCTTGGTGTCCGCGGTCCCCACCACATAGATACGCTTCATTGCGCTCTCCCAATCCTGGCAGGCGCGATGCCGCCCCCATCGCTCATTGCCCGGGCCACTCGACGATGCGGACGCCATTGCAAATTTTTGAGACGTGCGTATCGTATTGGTATGAATGTCTCACGTCAACAATCCGCTGCGAGCGACGAGGCTGAACGGGCAACCGGCCCAGTGCCCGAACGTGGGCCGCGCGCGCGGACCAAACGGCTGATGCTGGAGACGGCAACAAGGCTGATGCAGGCGGGCGTCACGCCCTCGGTCAGCGAGGTCGCCGAGGCGGCCGAGGTTTCCCGCGCCACCGCCTATCGTTACTTCCCGAGCCAGTCGGCACTGGTGCAGGCCGTCGTCGACGAGGGGCTGGGGCCAATCCTCACCTGGCAATCGACCTCCGCCGATGCCGAGCGCCGGGTCGCCGAGCTGTTCGACACGGCCATGCCGCGCATCGAGGCCTTCGAGGCTACGTTCAAGGCAGCACTGAAGCTGTCGCTCGATCAATGGGCGCGGCGTCAGGCCGGCACGCTGGGCGGTGAGCCCGCCTTTACGCGTGGCCACCGCATCGACCTGCTGAAGGATGCGATCGCGCCGCTCAAGGGCCGTTTGCCGCCGCGCGACTTCAAGCGGCTGGCACAGGCGCTGTCGCTTATCTTCGGCGTCGAGGTGCTGATCGTGCTCAAGGATATCTGGGGGCTGGACAGCCGCCGGACGATGTCGGTCGCACAGTGGGCGGCCGGGGCGCTGGTGCGTGCGGCAGTGGCGGAATCGGTCGATGAAGGAGGCAGCCTCGATCCGAAGGCAGTCGTGAAATAGAGCCTAACTGGTTCGACCAGATTGGCATGCACACTACTGATCTTAGCGGTTGGGTGGGGTATTGGACAATACCCGATCATATCACTGAGTAGGAAAATCTTGGTAAAACAGGCAGATAAAGCGGTAATCCGATGGAAATGGCCACGTCAAGCTGCCAAGAAAGGGCTTGACGCGCATGCAAAATTGGTAATACCAGATTGGATCAGAAAAGCGGATCGAAAGTGAGGGCTGCGATCCATTTTCCGGCGGGGCGAGGAGGCTCGAAACCGGAAAGGTGCGATCACGGGAGGAACTACCAGGGCCGGCCACGTTGCCGGCTCGCACGATAAGGTAGAACGCGCACAAGGGAGGAAATCATTATGCGCAAGTTAGTGACCAGCGTACTTGCTGGTATCGGCTTAACGCTTGCCTGCGGAACGTCCGTTTACGCGCAGGAAAAGTCACTCACCATCTTCTGGGCTGAATGGGATCCCGCAAACTATCTGCAGGAGCTCGGCAACGAGTACGAGAAGCAAACCGGCGTCAAGATCACGGTGGAAACCACCCCGTGGGCCGACTTCCAGACCAAGGCCTTTACCGAGTTCAACGCCAAGGGCAGCGCCTATGACCTGGTCGTCGGCGACTCGCAATGGCTTGGTGCCGCCTCCGAGGGCGGTCACTATGTCGACCTCACCGACTTCGTCAAAGAGAACAAGGTTCTCGACAAGATGGCTCCGGCGACGGTCAAGTTCTACTCCGAATATCCCGGCAACAGCGGCAAATACTGGTCGATCCCGGCCGAGGGCGACGCCGTGGGCTGGGCCTACCGCAAGGACTGGTTCGAGGATCCGAAGGAAATGGAAGCGTTCAAGGCCAAGTATGGCTACGACCTTGCCGTTCCGAAGACCTTCAAGGAAATGACCGACATCGCGGAGTTCTTCAACAGGCCCGACCAGAACCGCTACGGCATCGCCATCTACACACAGAACCAGTATGACGGCCTGGCGATGGGCTTCGAGAACGCGCTGTTCTCGTATGGCGGTGAGCTCGGCGACTTCGGCACCTACAAGGTCGACGGCATCATCAACTCGGACAAGGCGGTGGCCGCGGCGGAAAACTACCGCAAGCTGTTCGGCTTCACGCCTCCGGGCTGGACCAACGCCTTTTTCGTCGAGAACAACCAGGCCATCACCGAAGGCCTGGCGGCGATGAGCATGAACTACTTCGCCTTCTTCCCCTCGTTGATCAACGAGGCGTCGAACCCGAACGCCAAGAACACCGGCTTCTTCGCCAACCCGGCAGGTCCAGGTGGCGAGCAGTTCGCCGCGCTCGGCGGCCAGGGCATTTCCGTCGTCTCCTATTCCAACAACAAGGAAGAGGCGATGAAATTCCTGAAGTGGTTCATCCAGGACGATACGCAGAAGAAGTGGGCGGCCCTCGGCGGCTACACCTGCAACAAGGCCGTGCTGGAATCGGCCGAGTTCCAGAACGCCACGCCCTACAACAAGGCCTTCTACGACACGATGTTCAAGGTCAAGGACTTCTGGGCGGTGCCGGAGTATGCGGAACTGCTGCAGCAGCTCAACCAGCGTGTCTATCCGTACATCGTAAACGGCGATGGTACGGCCAAGGAAATGCTGGATGCGCTGGCGAAGGATTGGGACGCCACGTTCAAGAAATACGGCCGCGGCCAATAACCGACATGTAGTGCGGAGGAGGCCTGCGCCTCCTCCGTTTTCTTTTTCAGGAATGGGAGCAGGTCTTGGCGACCACAATGATCACACCGCTGAATACCTCCTCCAGAGCCGCCTCTCGCGGCCTCAGCGACATTTCGATACGCAACCTCTTCATCATCCCGACGATCGTGTTCCTGATCGTCTTCAACATCTTTCCGCTGATCTATTCGCTCGGCTATTCCTTCACCGACTTCCGCGCATCGACCAATGCGCCGGCCAATTTCGTCGGACTGAAGAACTATCGCGAGCTCCTCAGCGACCCTTATATCTGGAACAATTTCGCGGTGACCGCGAAATACGTCATCGTCTCGGTCGTCGGTCAGGTTGTCGTCGGCTTTGGAACGGCAATGCTGCTCAATCGCACCATTCCGCTCAAGGGCCTGATCACGACATTGCTGCTCTTGCCGATGATGCTCTCGATGGCGGTGGTCGGCCTGTTCTGGAAGCTGCTCTACGATCCGTCCTGGGGTGTCATCAACTACGTGCTCGACCTCGGCAAATTCCAATGGCTCGGCGACCCGAAGATGGCGCTCTACGCGGTCGCGTTCACGGACATCTGGATGTGGTCGCCCTTCGTCATGCTGTTGTCGCTCGCCGGGCTTTCGGCGGTGCCGAAGCATCTTTACGAAGCTGCCGCGATCGACCGCGCCGGGCCGTTCTATACCTTCTTCCGCATCACGCTGCCGCTGGTCGCGCCGATCCTGATGATCGCGGTCATCTTCCGCACCATGGAAGCCTTCAAGACTTTCGATCTTGCTTATGTGCTGTCGACGCAGCCGAGCACGGAGGTGATTTCCATCCGTCTCTACAAGATGGCTTTCCAGGAATGGCAGACGGGGCGCTCCTGCGCGCTTGCCTATATCGTGCTGATCATGGTGCTGGCGATCACCAACATCTATGTGAAATACCTCAACAAAGTTAAGGAGCGCTGAGATGGCGGCCGTCCAGACTTCGGGTGAACGGGCGCTCAACAAGGTCGCTATTGTCGCCGTCCTTTTGGTGACGATCATCTTCCTGGCGCCGATCTACTGGATCGTGGCGACCTCGTTCAAGCCACGCAACCTGGCCACGACGATCCCGCCGACGGTGATGTTCGAGCCGACCATCTCGCCTTTCGTCAAACTTTTCACAAAGCGCTCACAGTTGCGCAGCCCGCCGTCGGCCGAAGAATATGCCGCCGCCCCGTGGTGGGAGCGCGTCGTGTTCGACGGCGGCGAGAAGATCGTGCGCGACGGCAAGGGCCAGGTGCAATGGTCGGGATATCCGAGCCGCTTCCTGAACTCGCTCATCATCGCCATCACCTCGACGGTGTTGGCGGTCGGCATGGGGACATTCACCGCCTATGGCTTCTCGCGCTTCAAGGTGAAGGGGGAAGCGGACCTGCTCTTCTTCATCCTGTCGACGCGCATGTTGCCGGCGGTGGTGGTCGCCATCCCGATGTTCCTGATGTACCGGGCAGTCGGGCTCAACGATACGCATCTGGGCCTGATCATTCTCTACACCGCCTTCAACCTGTCCTTCTCCGTGTGGCTGATGAAGGGTTTCATGGACGAGATTCCGAAGGAATATGAGGAGGCCGCGCTTGTCGACGGCTACACGCGCATGGAGGCGTTCTTCAAGATCGTGCTGCCGGAGGCCGCCACGGGCATCGCCGCCACCGCCGTGTTCTGTTTCATCACCGCATGGAACGAATACGCCTTTGCGCTGATCATGACCAACCGCCGCGCCCAGACCGCGCCTCCCTTCATCCCGAGCCAGGTCGGTTCGGGCCTGCCGGACTGGACGGTGATCGCCTCCGGAACCTTCCTGTTCCTGCTGCCGGTCGCCATCTTCACCTTCCTGCTTCGCAATCATCTGCTGCGCGGCATGTCCTTCGGAGCGATCCGCAAATGAGTTTTCGCGCCTTCAACCAGAAATACCTTGAACCTGGGTCGCAGATATTGATGGTGCTCGGCATCGTCGCGCTCTGCCAGCCCTGGAACATGCTGCTGCACAGCTATGGCCTGACCATCATCCTGATCGGGCTCGTCGGCTTCAACGTAACCTCCAAGATCGCGCCCGAGGAGAAGGCCGGCACCGGCCAGGTGCGCAATCCGGGAGCACAGCATTGACCCAGATCGAGCTTCGCGGCGTCCAGAAATTCTTCGGCGCCGTCCAGGTCATCAAGGACCTGAACCTCAAGATCGCCGACAACGAGTTCATCGTGCTGCTCGGCCAATCGGGCTGCGGCAAGACGACGACGCTGCGCGCCATCGCCGGGCTGGAAACCATCGACGAGGGCGACATCTTCATCGACGGCAAGCCGGTGCAGCATTTGAAGGCCGCCGATCGCGACATCGCCATGGTGTTCCAGTCGTTCTCGCTCTATCCGCATATGAGCGTCTACGAGAACATCGCCTTCCCCTTGCGTGCCACGCGCAAGAGCAAGACGGAGATCGACAGCGAGGTGCGCTCCGTCGCCAAGACGCTGCAGATCACCGACCTGCTGGACAAGAAGCCGTCGGCGCTCTCGGGTGGCGACATGCAGCGCGTCGCCATTGGCCGCGCTCTGGTGCGGCGGCCGAAAGCCATGCTGATGGATGAGCCGATCGGCGCGCTCGACGCCAAGCTGCGCGAGGAGATGCGCGCGGAAATCAAGCGGCTGCACATCAAGCAGGGCTCGACCACCATCTATGTCACGCACGACCAGATCGAGGCCATGAGCCTGGCCGACCGCATCGTCATCATGCACGCAGGCGTCTTGCAGCAGGTCGGCACGCCCGACGAGGTCTATTCGCAGCCGGCAAATCTGTTCGTGGCGCAATTCGTCGGCAGCCCGGTGATGAATGTCACCGATGCGGCGGTGGCCGAGACGACGTCCTCGGTTTCGGTGACGGTCGGTGGAGCCGCCGCCGGCTTCGAGTTCCCGCGAGCCCTGCTGTCGAAGCTCAACGGCCATGCCGGCGGCCAGTTGGCGCTTGGCATACGGCCGGAAGGCGTGCTCATCCGGCGCGAGGCGACCGAGGGCTTCGTGCCTGTCGACACACATATCGTCGAGCCGCTCGGCTCCTTCGACATCGTCGATCTCAAGGTCGGAACCGAGTTGCTGCGGGCCCGCACCAAGAGCGGCTTCGTTGCCGGACCCGGTGAAAGGGTCTTCGCCAGGATCGACCCGACCCAGGCGCATTTCTTCGACAAGGCAAGCGGCAAGTCGCTTGAGGTGAGACTCTGATGGCCCATATCCAGCTCAAGAACATCTCGAAGACCTTCGGCAACCACACGGCGCTCACCGGGCTCGATCTCGATATTGCCGATGGCGAGTTCTTCGTGCTGCTGGGCGAGACGGGCGCCGGCAAGACGACGACGCTGCGGCTTATCGCCGGCCTGGAGAAGCCCAGCGAAGGCCAGGTCTTCATCGACGGCGTCGACGTTGCCGACTGGGGTGCGGCCGAGCGTGACGTGGCGCTGGTGCTGCAGCAATATTCGCTCTATCCGCGCTACACGGTGCGCGAAAATCTCGAATTCCCGCTGAAGCCGAAAATTCGCCGGCTGCCCGACGCCGAGATCAAGGACCGTGTCGACCGTGCCGCCCGTACGCTGCGGATCGAGCATCTGCTCGACCGCAAGACGGATCGGCTGTCCGGCGGCGAGATGCAGCGCGTCTCGATCGGCCGCGCCATCGTGCGCAAGCCGCGTGTGTTCCTGATGGACGAGCCGCTGTCTGCGCTCGACGCCAAGCTGCGCGAGGCGCTGCGGACTGAACTGAAGAACCTGCAGATACAGCTCGGCGCCACCTTCCTGTTCGTCACCCACGATCAGATCGAGGCGATGTCGATGGGTGACAAGGTCGGCGTGCTCAACCATGGCCGAATCGTCCAGACCGGCACACCGCATGAGATCTACAACAATCCACGCGACACCTATGTGGCGAGCTTCGTCGGCTCGCCGCCGATGAACCTCATCGACGGCAAGCTCGTGAACGGCCGCGCGGTGATGGCGCCGCTGAATTTCGAATTGCCTTTTTCAGGGGGAGCCAAAGCGGGCGGGGCGACCGACGGTCGCCCGCTCGTCTTCGGCATTCGTCCCGAGGACGTCTATCTCGAGAGCGGCGCGCCGGTCGAGGCGCGTGTCCACGACGTCGAGAACCACGGCGTCGAAAAGATCCTGACGCTGCGCGTCGGCGACGCGACACTGCGTGCAACCGTGCCGGCCAGGACCGACGTCGCCATCGAGCAGGCGGTGCGCTTTGCCTGGAACCCCGACAAGGTGGTGCTGTTCGACAAGGGCAGCGGCGTCAGCTTGCGTCACGCCTCGTAGCCGCATCCCAGCCTATTTCTGGAAGTAGGTTTCGTAGGGCGTGTCGTTGATCAGCAGGATCACGCATTCCGTGTCGGAGACGCAGGCGTCGTCATGCATCTCATTGGCTTTCTGGGTCCAGTAGGATCCAGGAGGCAGTTCGACCTTGGTCGCCTCGCCGCCATCCATCTGCCAGTGCGCCCACATCCCCTTTATGACCACCGCACGGTAATCCGCGGTGTGCGCATGGACCGGTGCGCGCCAGTTGCCGGGAACCTTCAGCAACGTGCCTGCCGGACCCTTGGCCCGCTCGCCCCACAATGGGCCAAGACGATGCGGCTGGTCGGGTACTTCCGCCACATAGGGGATCTTGTCGGCCGGCAGGTAGCTGTCCTCGAGGGCAAAGGCGCGCCCGGGAACCGCAAGCATGACGGCGAGTGCGATGAGCTTCGGATGATTTGGCATTGGTTCTCCTCTTCGGACCGGCTTGCCGCCGGCCTCTCGCTGCCTGGTTCTGGCAAGCTATTGCATGCGGGTGGCCCGGCAATGGCATTGCGTCCGGAAGGCTTGGCAATTCATCCAGACCCGGCGATCCACGGCCGCGCTGCGGATGGTGCCGATGCGATTGATGCCGCGCGCCATGTCGATCATCCTGACCGGCGTTTCGCTGGCGACCGTCTGTGCGGCGCCGGTCGGCGCCTATGTCGGTGACATCTGGGGCTGGCGCACGGCCTTCATGATTGCGACCGTGGTCGCCGCCCTGGCGCTGCTGGTGCAGCTGGCCACCATTCCGAAATTGCCCCCCCGTGGGTGTGGCAAGCTTCCGCACCTTGCTCCACGTGCTGAAGCGTCCGTCGATCCGGGTGGCGCTGCTGGTCGTGCTGCTGGTCGCTTCGGGACACTTTGCCGGCTTCACCTATGTCCGTCCCTTCCTCGAGAAGGTCCCCGTGCTCGACATCGAGACGATCTCGCTGGTGCTGCTGGCCTATGGCATTGGCGGCTTCTTCGGCAATGTCGCCGGCGGCATCCTGGCCGAGCGCAGCCTCAAGGCAGCCGTTGGGCTGGCGCCCTTGCTGATCGCACCGGCCGCCGCCTCGATGCTGGTTTTCGGAGCTTCGCCGACGATCGCCGCTGCCGCCGTTGCGGTCTGGGGCTTTGCTTTCGGCGCCGTTCCGGTCGGGCTGCAGAGCTGGCTGGTGCGGGCAGCACCCGACCAGGCAGAAAGCGCCGGCGGACTGATGGTGGCGACGTTCCAGGTGGCGATCGCGCTCGGCGCCGTCTTCGGCGGCCTGCTGGTCGACCACACCGGCGTCGCCAGTGCCTTCGCCCATTGCGGCGCGGCGACATTGCTGGCGGCCAGCGTGGTGTTCCTGCGCGGCCCGAAGCAGGCCGAGTAGCCTCGCCGCAATCAGGCTTCCCTGACACCTGCGCGTCGGCCCGAGAACCATCACGGTTTTCGGGTCGACGCCGTTGTGACGGCAGCGACGAGCGAACTCAGGCCGACCGCCCGTCGAAATCGAAGACCGACAGGGTCGAGGGGTCGAGATCGGCCACGCAGTTGATGTTGATGTAGGCGCTGCGTTCACGGCCCTCGCGGACATCCTCCGCAAAGGGATGGATGCCGCAGGCCCGGCAGAACCGGTGCGCGATGGCATGATTGCCGAATGTGTAGGTGCCCAAATCGTCGCCCCAGGCCAGGACCCGCAAGGTCCCGTGCGGGATGGCACACAACAGGGCGCCCTTGCGCGAGCAGATCGAGCAATTGCACCTGATGGCGCTGGTCAGTTCGGCCTTGAATTCGAAGGCGACCTTGCCGCAGTGGCAACTGCCTTTGTAGAGCATCGGATTTTCCTCGCATTCGACAGGGTGCAAAACCGTCTGCGCCGGGTTAAGTCTCGGCAAGCCAGGCACTGGCCGCTATCCCTTAAGACGTTCAAGGCGTCCGGAGTCCGACACCGAAAATGCAATCCGTCCGTGATCATCTGGAAACCATCCTTGCGCGCCTCGCCGCCCGTGCCGGCGAAGAGCGTGTGTTCACGAAGCTCTATGCCGAAGCCGCGCGGGCCGCGGCCGATGCCAGCGATGCGCGCAGCCAAGCCGGCGTGACGCTCGGGCCGCTCGACGGCAGCATCGTCTCGATCAAGGATTTGTTCGATGTCGCCGGCGAGCCAACCACGGCCGGCTCGCTGATGCTCAAGGCCGCAGCACCTCCGCTGCGCGATGCCGCGATCGTCAGCCGGCTGCGGCAGGCCGGCGCGGTTATCATCGGCAAGACCAACATGACCGAATTCGCCTTCACCGCGATCGGCGACAACCAGCATTTCGGCACGCCCGGCAATGCTGTGGACACCAATCGCATTCCGGGTGGTTCTTCCTCAGGCGCCGGCGTTTCCGTCGGCGAGCGCACGAGCGAAATATCGATCGGTTCCGACACCGGCGGTTCGATACGCATTCCGGCTTCACTCAACGGTGTCGTCGGCTTCAAGCCGACGGCGCGACGTGTGCCGCTCGCCGGCGCGTTCCCACTGTCGGCCACGCTGGACTCGATCGGTCCGCTTGCCCGAAC
>NZ_RZPI01000869.1:0-2003 GCF_003998715.1 Mesorhizobium sp. M7A.F.Ca.CA.002.15.2.1 | reverse complement strand
GCCCTGCTGTTCTTCAACTGGCTGGCCGGCGCCGTAAAGGAAACCGAGCGTACGATCGAGCGCGCCGATCCGGGAATCGATGATCCAGTCGGCGAGCTTCATGGTGATGACCGAGACGACGATCAGCGCGATGATGAAAACCACGCCGGCGGCGGCCGCCATGGCGACCTTTTCATTCTCGATGTAGGGAGCGAGGTAAGGCACGACCGGCTTGTAGAAGAAGAACGCCGCCGCTGCCGCCGCGGCCCAGGAGACGACGGACAGGACTTCGCGCGAGAAGCCGCGAACCATGGCGAGCATCGCCGAAACCAGAGTGAAGCCGACGAGAATTCCGTCAAGCAGCGTAATCGGCATGTCTTTCGCCCCACTCCATGAGCCGCATTATAGCGCCGAACATCGGGCTCTGGGTCCGATGCTCTAGTCTTCTTCGTCCACGCGGCTTCGGCGTGAGCCGGCTATGCGTGCCACGAGGTCGGCAAGCTCGGTCGGCTGGAAAGAACCGGCCCCGATCCCCCCGGCCAGTTCCCCGCTGCCCGAGGGCAGAACCGCGCTTCCAAAACCCAGCTTTTCGGCTTCCTTGAGGCGCTGTTGCGCATGCGCAACCGGCCTCACGGCGCCCGAAAGGCTGATTTCGCCGAAATAGACGCAATCGGCGGGAAGGGCAAGACCGGTGAGCGAGGAAACCAGGGCGGCCGCCACTGCGAGATCTGCCGCGGGCTCCGAAATCCGGTAGCCGCCGGCGACATTGAGATAGACATCATGGCTGCCGAATCGCACCCCGCAATGGGCTTCGAGAACCCCCAGGATCATCGACAGCCGGGCGCCGTCCCAGCCGACGACGGCGCGGCGCGGCGTGCCGAGCGAGGAGGGTGCGACCAGTGCCTGGATCTCGACCAGCACCGGCCTTGTCCCCTCCATGCCGGCGAAAACCGCCGCCCCCGGCGATTTGGCATGGCGTTCGCCAAGAAAAAGCTCGGACGGATTGGCGACCTCGCGCAGGCCCTTGTCCGACATTTCGAAGACGCCGATCTCGTCGGTCGGTCCAAAACGGTTCTTCACCGTACGCAGGATGCGGTAGTGGTGGCCGCCTTCGCCTTCGAAGTAGAGCACGGCGTCAACCATGTGCTCGACGACGCGCGGCCCGGCGATCTGGCCTTCCTTGGTGACATGGCCGACCAGTACGATCGCCGCACCCGTGGATTTCGCATAGCGGATCATCGCCTGGGCGGCAGCGCGCACCTGGGTGACGGTTCCGGGTGCCGAATCGGCAAGGTCGGTCCACAGCGTCTGGATCGAATCCAGGATGACGAGATCAGGCCGCTTGCCGTCGGCGATCGTCGCCAGGATGTCCTCGACATTGGTCTCGGCGGCAAGTTCCACCGGAGAGGAGGCGACGCCAAGCCGCTGCGCCCGCAGCCTGATCTGCGCGACCGCCTCTTCGCCCGAGACATAGACGATGCGGTGGCCTTTTGATGCCAGCGCCGCGGCCGCCTGGGTGAGCAGCGTCGACTTGCCGATGCCGGGGTCGCCGCCGACCAGCAGCGCCGAGCCGCGCACGAACCCGCCGCCGGTGGCGCGATCGAGTTCGCCAATGCCCGAGATGATGCGTGGCGCGTCCTCGATATCGCCGGACAGCGTGGTCAGCACCACGGCGCGTCCCTTGCGGGCGTTGCGCGTGTTGGCTGGTCCTGAGCCGATGCCGCCGGACGTGCCTTCCTCGACCAGCGTGTTCCACTCGCCGCAGGCATCGCATTTGCCGGCCCAGCGCTGATGCACCGATCCGCAACTTTGGCAGATGAATTGGACGCGCGACTTGGCCATTAGATGGAAGCCACGCCGTGACAGGCTGGCGGGGCAGCGCCCCTCTCTGGCCTGCCGGCCATCTCCCCCTCCAGGGGGGAGATTTGCAGCTTCAGCGCTTGCGCCTTCTTTTCAACGCCAAAAATTGGCGAAAGCGTCGATGCCATCCGATCTCCCCCCTTGAGGGGGAGATCGGATGGCAT
>NZ_RZPI01000868.1:0-2007 GCF_003998715.1 Mesorhizobium sp. M7A.F.Ca.CA.002.15.2.1 | reverse complement strand
CTCGAGCGGTTGCTGCCCGATCTCGACGGCGTCGCCAATCCGCTCGCATCGCTTGACCATTTTTCCAGCCCCAATCTGTCGCTGGCCGTCGATCTCGCCGGCGGCTTCGATGCGCTGCTTTCTCGCGCCAGTGGCAAACGCAAACGCAAGAAGCACCGGTCGCAGATCCGGAAATTCGAGACCGTCGGCAGCCACCGGCGCATCGAGGCCCGCACCCCGGACGAGATCGACAGGCTGCTCGACGCCTTCTTCGAGATGAAGGAACTCCGCTTCCGCAAGATGGGCATCGCCAACGTCTTCGGCGACGCGCAGGTGCGCGGCTTCTTCCGCGCGCTGTTTTCGCAAGCACTTAGCGAGGACAAGCCTTCCTTCGTGCTGCACGGGCTCGAGGTTGCCGGCAAGCTGCGCGCCATTACCGGTTCAAGCCGCTCGGGCAAACGCCTGATCTGCGAATTCGGAGCGATCGCCGAGGACGATCTCGGGCACGCCAGCCCCGGCGACTTCCTGTTCTTCGACAACATCCAGGAAGCCTGCGAGACCGGTTTCGAGGTGTATGACTTTTCGGTAGGAGATGAGCCTTACAAGCGGCTGTGGTGCGATATCGAAACGCGGCATTTCGAAGTGCTGGTCCCCTTGACCGTGAAGGGCCGCATGCTGGCGCTGACGCTTCGGCAAGGCGCGCGGCTGAAAGCCTTCGTCAAGAACAGCCCGACGATCTGGAAGCTGACCAAGGTGCTGCGCCGCAAAGCCGCCGGCCAGGCGGCGCCCTCGGAAGAAGATAGCTAACGCAATGACGCCGATCATCCGCACACTGTCCCTGCAGGAACTGGCGCTTCTCGTCGACTGGGCAGCTGCGGAAGGCTGGAACCCAGGTCTTGAAGACCCGGCGATGCTCCAGGCGGCGGACCCCGAAGGCTTCATCGGCGCCTTTGTCGGCGACGACATGGTCGCGGCAATTTCGGCCGTGGCCTATGGCAGCGAATTCGGCTTCATCGGCCTCTACATCTCCCGGCCTGACATGCGCGGCATGGGCTACGGCAAGACGGTGTGGGACGCCGGCATGAAAAGGCTTGCAGGCCGGACCGTCGGCCTTGACGGCGTCGCCGAGCAGCAGGCCAATTACCGGCGCAAGGGCTTCGCGCCGGCCTACGAGACCATCCGCTTCACCGGGCGCAAGGCAGGCCCGACGGCCAGGGCCGATGGGTTGCGGATGATTACAACGCAACTCCTGTCCGATGTCGTCGCCTATGACGCCCATTGCTTTCCGGCGCCCCGAGACGCCTTTCTGAAGCGATGGCTGCAAGAACCGCATCATGGGTTGGCGGCAATCGGTTCGCGCGGCGTCACCGGCTTTGGCGTGGTGCGCCGGTGCCGATCCGGCTTCAAGATCGGCCCGCTGTTTGCCGACGACATGGAAATCGCTTCGCAACTCCTGGAGGGACTGGCCGGTGCCTGTGAGGGCGGCGAGCTGCATATCGACGTCCCCGCCGATAACACCGGTTTCATAACTGCGCTCGATGCGGCCGGCTTTGCGCCGACCTTCACCACCACGCGCATGTACAAGGGGCCTGCCCCGGAACTGGACCTGCAAAGGGTGTTCGGCGTAACGACCCTGGAACTGGGCTAGATCGGGCGAACCGCTGAACGGCTCCGCCAGGCGATCCGCAGCTCTCTCAGGCGGCGGCAGTGCGCCGTCCCGGCACCGGATTGCCGGGCGGTTCGTGGCCGAGCGGCGTCACCAGCGTCAGGTCGGGATAGCCGTTCTCGATCAGCTTGACGGCAGCCTGCGTCACCTCGTCGTCGGCCTCCAGCATGGAGAGAAAGACCTCGGTGGCGTCGCCGGTCAGACGGCCGATGCCCTGCGCGTCGGCTGGTCCGCATTCGACCACGACCAGATCATAAGCCGTTGTCAGCGACTGCATAATGATCGGCAGCCGGTCGGCAGCGCGCATGGCGCGGACCGGATCGGCGGTTCCGACCGGAATGACGTGACAGTCCGAGTAGAGA
>NZ_RZPI01000867.1:0-2008 GCF_003998715.1 Mesorhizobium sp. M7A.F.Ca.CA.002.15.2.1 | reverse complement strand
CTCCCAGGCCGACCACTGCGAGCCCGATATCGCGGGTGGCGATGCCGGTGACGAAGCCATTTGCGGTCGCCTTGACGGCAAGTTCGATCGCCGCCGCAGGCAGATATTTTTCCGGTTTCTCGATGAAATCGGCGGGGCCGCCAAGCGCGGCCACCATGCGTGCGAAAGTGGCGGCGGCGCGGCCGCTGGCGAGCGTCTCGGTGGCGCGCCGCATGCCATCCTGGTTGGACGACACCAGCCCGGCCGACTGCAGCATTTCGGCGGCCAGCGCCAGCGTCACATCTTCGAGCCGACGGTCACGATACCGGCCGGTGAGGAAATCGACGGCGTTGCGCACCTCGACTGCGTTGCCGGCGGCCGACGCCAGCGGCTCGTTCATGCCGGTGATCAACGCCGAGGCCTTCAGTCCGGCGCCGTTGGCGATCTCAACCAGGCTGTTGGCGAGTGCGGTGGCGTCGCGCGATTTTTCCATGAAGGCGCCGTTGCCGACCTTGACGTCGAGCACCAGCGATTGCAGCCCGGCCGCCAGCTTCTTCGACAGGATCGAAGCGGTGATCAGCGGCACCGATTCGACCGTGCCGGAGACGTCGCGGATCGCATAGAGTCGTCGATCGGCGGGCGCGAGGTCGGCGGTCTGGCCGATGATGGCACAGCCTGTTTCGAGCACCGCCTTGCGAAACAGCGCGACATCGGGCTGGCTGATGTAGCCCGGGATGGCATCCATCTTGTCCAGCGTACCGCCGGTGTGGCCAAGGCCACGGCCCGAGATCATCGGCACATAGGCGCCGCAGGCGGCGACGATCGGCGCCAGCATCAGCGAGACATTGTCACCGACGCCGCCGGTCGAATGCTTGTCGGTGACCGGGCCAGGCAGGTCCGACCAGTCGAGCACATCGCCGGAATCGCGCATCGCCAGCGTCAGCGCCACGGCCTCGTCGCGGTTCATGCCGTTGAAGAACACCGCCATGGCGAAGGCGCCGGCCTGGCCGTCGGTAACGGCGCCTGACGTCACGCCCGCGACGAAGCCGGCGATCTCGTCCTCCGACAGCCTCAGGCCATCGCGCTTGCGGCGGATGATTTCCTGGGGAAGCATCAGATCTCCAGCAGTCCGTCGCGGAACACGCGCTGCAGGATCGTCGCCAGCCGCGCGCCGCCGACCGGCGCCATGTCCTTGGTCTCCTGGTGCGAAAGCTCGGCCCCGGTCATGCCGGCCGCCAGATTGGTGATGACCGAACAGGCGGCGACGCGCAGTCCGAGGAAGCGGGCGAGAATGACCTCCGGTACGGTCGACATGCCGACCGCATTGGCGCCCATGATGCGCGCCATGCGGATTTCGGCCGGCGTTTCGAAGCATGGGCCGGAGAACCACATATAGACGCCCTTGTGCAGGGTGGTGCCGGTCGCTTTTGCCGCCCGCTCGATGGCCTGGCGGATGCCGGCATCATAGGCTTCGGTCAGGCCGACGAAACGCCGGTCGCTTGGTTCGCCGATCAGCGGGTTGGTGCCCGAGAAATTGATGTGGTCCGATATCAGCATCACCGAGCCCGGCGGCATGTCCGGATCGACCGAGCCGGCGGCATTGGTGAGGATCAGTTTCGTGATGCCGATGCCGGCAAGCACTTCCAGCACCGGCCGCATCGCCGCGGCGTTGCCGTGCTCATAGTAATGGGCACGGCCCGACAGCAGCAGCACCGGCACGCCGGCAAACAGCCCTGCCACCACTTCGCCGGCGTGCCCGGTGACACCGCTTCTGGGAAAGCCGGGCAGGTCGGCATAGGAGATGCGGATCGGGTCCTCGATCTGGTCGACCAGACCGCCGAGGCCCGAGCCGAGCACCAGTGCCGTGGCCGGCGCCAGGCCGTCCAGCCTTTCGACGAGATGATCCAGGGCTTTTTCCGTCATCGTTGCCAGCTGTTCATTTGAGCCTGTTGCTCATTTCAAAATATCGCCGCGGAAGCCGTAAGGCAGCATGTCGCCCATGGTCACGGTTTCGGCCACACCCGCATTG
>NZ_RZPI01000866.1:0-2011 GCF_003998715.1 Mesorhizobium sp. M7A.F.Ca.CA.002.15.2.1 | reverse complement strand
CCTCCCGACTCGCCCAAATCTTCCGAAGGCGACAGGCCTTGCGACAGCGTCGAGCGAAGCAGTTTCAGCCGCTCCTGGCGGCCGCCAATTCCTATCTCCGACCAGGCGCCGGGAAAGGGCGACAGGCCGCGAATATGATTGTGGACCTCACTTGCCGAGCGAGTCCAGTCCACGCGAGTCTCGGATTTATCGATTTTCTTGGCGTAGGTCACCCCATCCACAGCTTGTGTGGTGAATGTCAGCGTATTCCTTTCCAGTCGCGCCAGCGCTTCCACCATCAAGGCAGCACCGACACTCATCAACCGATCATGCAGATCGCCGGCTGTCATATCGGGTTCGATAGCGCATTTTTCAACCAGCCCGACCGGACCGGTGTCCAGGCCCTCTTCCATGCGCATCACCATCATGCCGCTTTCCAGGTCTCCGGCCATGATGGCGCGCTGGATGGGGGCGGCGCCGCGCCAGCGCGGCAGAAGCGACGCATGGCCGTTGACGCAGCCGAGCCGGGTTGCCTCCAGAACCGCCTTCGGCAGCAGCAAACCATAGGCGACGACCACCGCCACATCGGCCTGCAAGGCGCGAAAAGCGGCCTGTTCGGCCTCGCCTTTGAGCGAAACCGGCGTCCGCACCTCGATGCCCAGTCGCTCCGCCTCGCGCTGCACCGGCGACGGCGTCAGCTCCAGTCCGCGTCGTCCGGCAGCGCGCGGCGGCTGGGTATAGACGGCTGATATCTCATGGCCAGCCTCGGCGATCGCGCGCAAGGTCGGCACCGAAAACTCCGGCGTGCCCATGAAGATGACGCGAAGGGGCATTTTTTCTTCTGGTATCCTGTCTTCTTGCTCGCGCAGTGTGCCGGCTCAGGCATCCGCTTCAAACGGGTTTACGAGCTTCAGGTCAAGGCCGTCGAAGTCGCGGGACGACCGTCGCGCTATCTTTCCGCTTCGATCTTCTCCATGATTTCCGCGTATTCATCGCCAATTGCGCTTTCAGATACGAAAGCCGAGCGAATTGCAGCCCACGCCGAGAGGCTCGACTCCTCTCGGGCCGGCCTCTCCGCAACTATGCCTTTGCGCAGAAGGCCGATGGCCTTGTCCGAGACGCTCTGGCCGACCTCGCGCGCCGCCAGTTCGATCTCGCGCTTCAAAGGCTCAGGAATGTCCCTGATCAGCATGTCGACCGTCGGCATCTCCATTTGGTGGCAATCCTGCCGACAATAGGCCTGGAGGGGACTCCCGTACCTTATCCCGCGAGCTTGCCCGGCGCCTTGTCCCTGGCGAGCTTCTTGAATTTCTTTACCACCATGTCGCGCTTCAGCTTCGAGATGTGATCGATGAACAGGACGCCATTGAGGTGGTCGATCTCGTGTTGCAGGCAGGTCGCCATCAACCCCTCGGCCTCTATCTCCTGCAATTTGCCGTCGCGGTCGAGATATTTGACCCGCACGGCGGCGGGGCGTTCGACCTCGGCGTAATAATCCGGGATCGACAGGCAGCCTTCCTCATAGACGGAGCGCGCATCGGCGCTCTCCAGGATTTCCGGATTGATGAAGACATGCGGCGCCGGCGTCTCGTCTTCCTTGGCGAGATCGATCACCAGCAAGCGCAGCGGCTCGCCGATCTGGATTGCCGCCAGCCCGATGCCCGGCGCTTCATACATGGTCGCCAGCATGTCGTCGGCTAATTTGCGCAAAGGCGCGTCGACACGCTCTACGGGCTTGGAAACCTGGCGCAGGATGGGGTCGGGAAGGATGATGAGCGGCTTGATCGGCATGGCGTTCCACCTAAGACCTCCAGCGAAACGCGTCAACCGGTTGGCATCAGGCGCGTTCACGTTTTGATCTGTGCTATCGCGGCGAATCGTCTATGCTGTCCACATGAATGATTTGAGCACCATCCTTTCGGAGCCTGTCGCCCGGCTTGGCGCCACAACGATCACGCTCGGCCATGCGCTGGCCTTCGGCGTTTTGCTGTTTCTGGCCCTGTTCGTGGCGCTGGTCATTGCGTTGTGGCGG
>NZ_RZPI01000865.1:0-2011 GCF_003998715.1 Mesorhizobium sp. M7A.F.Ca.CA.002.15.2.1 | reverse complement strand
GGCGGAGAGCGGCACCATGCGCTCCTTGTCGCCCTTGCCGCGCACCATGAAGAAGCGGTCGTCGCGTTGCGCCACCGTCACCGGCAAGCCGACCAGCTCGGAAACGCGCAGGCCGGTGGCGTAAAGCACCTCGACCAGCGCATGCAGGCGCAGTGATGCCAGGCTGTCCCCATCGCCCGACGAGACATCGCCGGCTTCAATTGCTGCACGGTCGATCAGCCGGCCGGTGTCGGCCTCGCTCATCGTCTTGGGCAGCGGGCGGCCCTTTTTCGGGCTGTCCAGCGTGCCGGTCGGGTCATCGCCGCGCAGGCCTTCGGCGTAGAGGAATTTGAAGAACTGGCGGATCGCCGACAGTTTGCGCGCCTGCGACGTGGCGGCAAAGCCGCGGGCGGCAATGTCGTCGAGATAGGCGCGGATATCGGCGGCGGCGGCACCGGCCAGCCCGCCATCGATCGCGCCGGAAGCGTCCTCGAGGTCGCGGCGGTAGGAGGAAAGCGTGTTTTCTGCCGCGCCCCGCTCGGCGCTCATCATTTCCAGAAAGGCTTCGATGCGGGCGGCGCTGTTCATTCAGCCTGTCTTGTCATTCAGCTTTTCTTGGGATTGAGCTTTTCCGGAGGGATGCGCACGCTCATTTCCCCCTTCTTTGGCTCGACGAACATCACCAGTGCGAACATCGTACCATAGGCAATGCCAGCCAGAATCGCCGTTACCACGACAAAGCGAAACAGTGTCGGCATCAATTTTCGCCCGTCTTCTTGTTCTGCGTTTCCAAACCCTGTCCCCTTATGGGACGCCAATCCGGCCAATTCAAGGAAGAAGCTGGGGCCTGTTAGCAACTTCTGATGCAGACCCTGCCAGTCCATATCGGGTTCAAGGCACTTGCCACGCTTGACGCAAACGGGCTTTTCATGTCGATACGCCGGCAAAGAGGGCCTTCGAAACATCCGATGAACGCGCTGCCAGCAAATCCTCCAGACGAGAACCACGCCGCGTTGCTCGGCAGGCTGGGCAGCCGTTCCGTCGTCTTCGTCGGACTGATGGGCGCCGGCAAGACGGCGATCGGCCGCAAGGTGGCGACGATGCTGGCGCTGCCCTTCATAGACAGCGACCAGGAGATCGAAAGCGTCTCGCGCATGACCGTTCCGGAACTGTTCGAGCGCTACGGCGAGACCGAATTCAGGGCGCTGGAGCAGCGCGTCATCCTGCGCGTACTGGAAAACGGGCCGCAGGTGCTGTCGACCGGCGGCGGCGCCTTCATGAATGCGCAGACGCGCGAGGCGATTGCAGCGCAGGGCGTCTCGGTGTGGCTGAAGGCCGAACTCGACCTTCTGATGGATCGCGTCGCCAAGAAACAGAACCGGCCGCTCCTGAAAAGCGCCGACCCGCGCGCCGTGCTGGAGCGGCTGATGGGCGAGCGCTATCCGGTCTACGCGACATCGGACGTCACAGTGCCGACCCGCGACGACCGCAAGGAAGTCATCGCGACCGAGGTGGTGGACGCGCTGTGCCGGCATTTCGGCATTGATCAGGCGGCTGCGACGGGCGAGGTGGAACAGTGAGCATCGAGGCACCCGTTGTCGTCGAAGTCGGCCTTGGCGACCGGACCTACGACATTCTGATCGGCTCGGGGTTGTTGGCCCGCGCGGGTGCCGAGATTGCGCGCCGGCTGCCGGGCACACGCGCCGCGGTCGTCACCGACGCCAATGTCGCGGCAGCGCATCTCGGTGCGCTGAAGGCAGGCCTCGAAACGGGTGGCATCCAGACCGCCATCATCACACTGCCGGCCGGCGAGAAGACCAAGAGTTTTGCCCATCTCGAAGAGGTGGTCGACGGTGTGCTGGCTGCGAAACTGGAGCGCGGCGACATCGTCATCGCCTTCGGCGGCGGTGTTATCGGCGACCTTGCCGGCTTTGCCGCCGGCATCGTGCGGCGCGGCATGAATTTCGTGCAGATTCCGACCTCGCTGCTGGCGCAGGTCGATTCCTCGGTCGGCGGCAAGACCGGCATCAAC
>NZ_RZPI01000864.1:0-2029 GCF_003998715.1 Mesorhizobium sp. M7A.F.Ca.CA.002.15.2.1 | reverse complement strand
TATCTGAAGGCCTCGCTGCGTTCGCACCATTATCGCGAATTCCGGCGGCTGAAGCGGCGCCTCGGCGACCTCGGCAGGCTGGAGCATGTCGTGGCGCGCGGCCCCGAAGACATCCGCCACGCCATCGAGAACTTCCTGACGCTGGAGGCGGCCGGCTGGAAGGGCCGCGAACGCACCGCCATGGCGATCGACCGTTTCCGCGCCGCCTTCGCCCGCGAAGCCGTGCACCGGCTGGCCGAGCAGGACATGTGCCGCATCCATTCGCTGACGCTCGACGGCCGCACCATTGCCTGCCTGATCGTCTTCGTCGAAGCCGGCATCGCCTACACCTGGAAGACCGCCTATGACGAGACGCTGGCCAGCTATTCGCCGGGCACCTTGCTGATGATCGAGGTGACCGGGCAGCATCTCGACGATCCCAACATCATGATGACCGATTCCTGCGCCGTGCCCGACCATCCGGTGATGAGCCGGCTATGGGCCGAGCGCAAGCCGATGGGCACGCTGGTGATCGGCCTGACGCCGGACGCCGACCGCCTCACCCGCCAGGCCGCCTCGCAACTGCACCTCTACCGCGAAACCCGCAACATGGCCCGCCTGCTGCGCAACCGCATGAAGAGCTTGTTGGGGCGGCGCTGAGAAAAGGCAAGGGTGCGGTTCTGGAAGGATGGCACATTTTCGCTGCAATATTTGACACAGAGGTGGCCGGGACTTTACTTCGATTGCCCAAGAGGCAAGCGCTAAGATCGACTTCCGCTTCAAAAAAACGAGATTTCTTGCAGCAATTTTCCGGTGAAACCCGGCAAGATCTACTCGCATTCTTGTCCTTGATGCACGATAGTCTAGTGATTCGGTCCGCGATGAGAGAAAAATGTCGCTGAATCATGAGGCCAACGGCGCCCGGCACATCAGTGCGAACGACAGCGCCGTTGTCCGAAGGGCCGACGAAGACTTCGAAGAACTGATTCGAAGCATCCGAGCCGCCACGCATCAAGCTTTGCCTCTCTTCGAAGAGGAGCCCGTGACCGGATTGGCCCAGTCAGACACGCTGGCCGCCTCCCTCGGCTCGACTTCGGCCCGGACGGGCTCGAGTCAGGCCCACGCCATGCGCGGCTCCTCGCTCTTGTCCAACGATGACGACTTGGCGTGGTCGCTGGTTGAGGACTATGTGGCCAGGCTCGATGCGCAAACGCACGATGCCGACGCTCCCGATACGGACAAATGGGACTTGCAGGAAGAGGTGGCGAAGCTGCAACGTTTGCAGGATCGCACCTCGAAAGAGCTTGGGCGAAAATCGCGCGAGCTATCGATCGCAAGCAAGACCATCGCCGACCTGGAGGTCCAACTCAACAGGGCACGGCAGACCATTGCGCAGGCGGATAGGCATGCCGGCCAGCGCGCAACACGGTTCCTCGAAGCGAATGTCGAGGTCGAGCGCCTGGGACGGAACCTGGCGCGCGTGTCGGGGCAACTCCGCGACGAGACCATGGCCAGGCAAGCCGCCGAGCAGGCGCGTGAGGACGTTGCATTGCGGCTCGCCAGCTTGCAACAGGCCGCCATGCTGCTTCGTTCCAAGGTCGCGGACTACCAAGTCCACAACGAACGACTGACCGGCAAACTATCTGCGCAGATGCTTGTACAGCAGGACCTGCAAGCGCGGCTGTCCACGGTCGAGCATCAGCGCGGCGTTCTCGGCGATTGCGCCGCCGCCGCGCAGGAACGGGCCGTCGAACTTGAAAAGAGGTTGCGCTTGCTCCAGCGCAGCACCCCCGATCAAAGCGTGGTCCGCGCAACGCCGAGCGCCGGGCAGCGCGCCGAGGACGTGGCCGAGCATCGGCGCCAAACCTCGGAAACCGAGATTGCGAATTTACGCCAGGAGCGCGACGCGGCGCGCCGAGACTGTGGCGCGGTGAAGGTTCAACTCGCCGATCTCCGCTTGCGCGGCATGACCGACGAACTCGCGCATGCCCGTTGCCGCAACGAGAACCGCCAGCTTCACCAAAGGCTGGAAACGCTGACACGCCAGGAT
>NZ_RZPI01000863.1:0-2030 GCF_003998715.1 Mesorhizobium sp. M7A.F.Ca.CA.002.15.2.1 | reverse complement strand
CGTGCCGGGCCATGAACTTGCCGGCATCGTCGTCGCCGCGGGCAAGCAGGTCACACGCTGGAAGGCCGGCGAGCGCGTCACAGTGCCGTTCGCCGTCGGCTGCGGCCGCTGCTTCGAGTGTAATTCGGGCAATCACCAGGTCTGCGAGCACCAGACACAGCCTGGCTTCACCGGCTGGGGCTCGTTTGCCGAATATGTCGCCATCGAACATGCCGACACCAATCTTGTGCGCCTGCCCGACGAGATGGAATTCGCCACCGCCGCCAGCCTCGGCTGCCGCTTCGTCACTTCGTTTCGAGCCATTGTCGACCAGGGCCGGGTGAAGCCGGGCGAATGGGTCGCGGTGCATGGCTGCGGCGGCGTCGGCCTGTCGGCGATTATGATTGCCAGCGCCATGGGCGCCAATGTCATCGCCATCGATCTCACCGACGAGAAACTGGATTTCGCCAAAAAGATCGGCGCCGTCGCCACCATCAATGCATCTACGACGCCGAACGTGGTCAAGGCGGTCAAGCAGATCACCAATGGCGGCGCGCATATGTCGATGGACGCGCTCGGCCACCCCACCACCTCGTTCAATTCGATATCCAATCTGCGCCGGCGCGGCCGCCATGTGCAGGTCGGCCTGATGCTGGGCGAGCATGCCCGGCCGCAGGTGCCGATGGACAAGGTGATCGCCTTCGAGCTCGAAATCCTCGGCAGCCACGGCATGCAGGCCTACCGCTACCAGGCGATGATGGACATGATCCGCAACGGCAAGCTGAAGCCCGAACTGCTGGTCGGCAAGAGGATCAGTCTCGACGAGGCGCCTGCGGCCCTGATGGCGATGGGCGGCTTCGAGGGCATTGGGATTGGGGTGGTGACGAAGTTTTAGGCGAGGACGGCACCGTCGTCAGGCGATCGCGCGTCGTGGCAATTCCTGCTTCGCGAATCGCTTGGCGCCTACGACGCAAAGCACCACGCCAAGCGTGACGACCACCATCAACGAACTGACCTGTTCGTGCAGCAGCGTCGCTGCCAGTGCCAGTCCGAAGAATGGCTGCAGCAGCTGCAACTGTCCGACCGCGGCGATGCCGCCTTGCGCCAGGCCGCGATACCAGAACACGAAGCCGATCAGCATGCTGAACAGCGAGACATAGGCAAGCCCCATCCACGCACTGACGCCGACGCCGTCGAACGACGGCGGCATGGTCAGCAGCGTCAGCACCAGCATGATCGGCAGCGACAGCACCAGCGCCCAGCAGATCACTTGCCAGCCGCCGAGCCTGCGCGACAGCGCGGCGCCCTCGGCATAGCCGAGGCCGCAAGCGATGATGGCAGCCAGCATCAGACCGTCGCCGACCGGCGAGGCAGTCACGCCCTGCGTCAGCGCAAAGCCCGCGACCAGCGCACTGCCTATGCATGAAAACAACCAGAACGCCGGGCGCGGCCGATCGCCGCCGCGCAGCACGCCGAATATCGCAGTGGCCAGCGGCAGCAGGCCGACGAAGATAATGGAATGGGCCGTGGTGACGTGCTTCAGCGCCAGCGCGGTCAGCAAGGGAAAGCCGACAACCACGCCAAGTGCCACGATCACCAGCGACAGCAGATCGCCGCGCTCCGGGCGTTTCTGCCGAAACAGGAGCAGCAGCGCAAGGCCAAGCAGTCCGGCAATCGCCGCCCGGGCCGAGGTCAGGAATGTCGGATCGAATTCCCTGACCGCCACGCGCGTCGCCGGCAGCGAGCCGCTGAAGATCAACACGCCGATGAATCCATTCATCCAGCCACTCGCGGTCTTGTCCATCGTATGCTCCGTTTGTCGGCTCCGTATCGCGCGGAGCCGGTAGTATCGCCAGAGACAATGCGGTACAATTATGCAAAACTGTCATAGTCAGCAGAGCAGTACGGATGGACAAGCAGACTACAGGAAGCGAGAGCGGCGGTACGCTGGTCGAAGGCGTCATGGCGACGATCCGCCAGCGGATCGCGGCGCGCAGCCTGACGCCGGGAGCGCAATTGCCGTCGATCCGCGCCTTTGCCAAATCCATGCG
>NZ_RZPI01000862.1:0-2051 GCF_003998715.1 Mesorhizobium sp. M7A.F.Ca.CA.002.15.2.1 | reverse complement strand
GCCGTCGGCCTGGCGGTGCTTGCCGGTTCGGCTTGCTCGAAGGCGCCTGAGTGCACGGCGGAGATCGCAACCAAGAAGGCGCAGGACATGGCTGCAGCACTTCAGGAGGCGATCACCAAGGACCCGGCCAAGGCGGCTGATCTGACCGCCAAGGTCCAGGCGGTGACAACCAAGTATCAGGGCACCACGACGTTGGCCGACGCCTGCAAGGCCTATGACGAAGTGACGGCCGCGATCAAGGGCTGACACCCTGATTTGAGATCAAGGCCTAAGCGCCTGATTCGATGGGCTCAAGTGAGAGGGCGGTGACCGTTGGGTCGCCGCCTTTTTCTTCGGATTTTTCAGTTCGGCGCGATTTCAGTTCGGCGCGATGGAACCGACTTCGACCGCGTCGACCCGCTTCAGGCTCATGCCGATCACCGGCACCAATTGGTCGTTGACGCGCACGGCGATAGTCACCGTCATCGAATTGTCGTCAGGGATGCGAGCCTGCATGACGCCGCGCAGCTGGTTGCGGTTGATGGTGAAGACCACCTTGCGGGGATCGACGACGTTGCCGCCGATGATGTCGAGGCCGGAACCGGTCGCGCCACCCATGAAGCTGCCCTTGTAGCCCTCGCGGCCCTTGCGCTCGATCTTGGCCGACATTGGCTGGGTGAACATACCGACCCGGCAGCCGCCGTCGAGCGACATGCCGACCTTGCCGTCGGGCGTCGAGCCGGTGAAGCTGCAGTTGAACTTGGTGCCCTTGTACTTGCCGGCGACGATTTCGCCGGGACCGATCCACTTGCCTTCGGCAGACTGGAAGAACTGCTTGTCCGGCTCCGCCGCAGAGGCCACTCCGGCAATGCCGACGACTGTCGTAATCACCGTTGCCAGGGACAGGACGCTGGATAGAATTACGCTTTTCATCGACGACACCCGGCAACAAAGATGCTGTTTGGAACCGGTCTGACCATGAACAAGATTGGTTAATGCTTCGTCACCGCGGGGCCGCCGCAGAGCAGTCCGGTAACGATTCCGAATGCCCGGACACTCCAGCCCGGCTCACTTGCCGGAGGGGGTCGTTGCACCGTCTTTCCTGGTTGCGAACGATGTCAGCGCCGAGAGGAAGTCGCCCAATCCGGGACGTTTGGCGGCGCTGAAGGGCAGGGGTCGAGCCGTCTCCATCGCGGCGATGCCGATGCGCGCCGTCATCATGCCGTTGACGACGCCCTCGCCAAGCTTGGCCGAAAGGCGCGCGGCCAGGCCGTGGCCAACGATCTGCTGGACGACACTGTCGCCGACCGCGATCGAACCGGTTACCGCCAGATGCGCCAGAACGCTGCGCGCCAGGCGGAAGAAACCCAGCGTTCCCGGCCGTCCGCCATAGAGTTCCGACAGGCGCCGAATGAGCCGCCCGGCCTCGAACACGACATAGGCAACATCGACCAGTGCGCGTGGACTGACCGCCGTCACCAGCGAGACGCGTTTGGCAGCTTCGAGAATCATCACTTTCGCTCTGGCATCGAGTGGTCCGAGAATTTCAGCCTCCGCCAGGCGCACGAGATTGCCGCCGTCGATGATTTCGCCGCGCAATTCGGCCAGCTCGCGCCGGCCGGCCGCGGTCTCGGGTTTGGCCGAGACAAAGGCCGACAATTCGTCGACGACCGATCGTGCCGCCTTGGGATCGTCGCGGGCGATCGCATCGAGCGCCCGCTTCTGCAGCTTTTCGACCTCGGCGAGGCGGGCGATCGCCAGGAATTCGCGAATCAGGATCACCACAAGCGCCAGCACGGCGATGGCGGCCATGCCGGCGGCCAGCCAGCCCAGCCACTCAGCGCGCGCAAAGAGGTCGCGTATGAGCTGGTCGGTCCACAGGCCGACCGCCAGCGAAACCAGCACGCCGAAGGCGCCGAAGAAGATGCTGCCGAGCAGCGAGCGTTTCCTGGGGGCGACGGCTGGTGGCGGCTCCGCGGCAATGATGTCGGGCTCGTCGAAGACATCGACTTTCGCCGGAATGACCATCGCGACATGGGTTTTCATCGCGCGGGGTTTGCGCTGGGTGTCGG
>NZ_RZPI01000861.1:0-2054 GCF_003998715.1 Mesorhizobium sp. M7A.F.Ca.CA.002.15.2.1 | reverse complement strand
TTTCCCGGAGTTCACCGGCCGCATCTGCCCCGCACCTGGCGAGGAAGCCTGCACGCTGAACCTCGAGGACATCCCCGTCGCCATCAAGACGGTCGAGCAGGCGATCGCCGACAAGGCTTACGAGACCGGCCATATCAGGCCCTATCCGCCGGAGAAGAAGACCGGCAAGCGCGTCGCCGTCATCGGCTCCGGCCCGGCCGGCATGTCGGCTGCCCAGCAGCTCGGCCGCGCCGGCCACGACGTCCATGTCTATGAGCGCGAGAGCCGGCCCGGCGGGTTGATGCGTTACGGCATTCCCGACTTCAAGATCGAGAAGCACTATATCGACCGGCGCATCGAGCAGATGCAGGGCGAGGGCGTCACCTTCCATTGCGGCGTCAATGTCGGCGTCGACAAGCCGGTTGCCGAGCTGCTCGCCGAACATGACGCCGTGCTTTATTGCGGCGGTTCCGAAACGCCGCGCGCGGCCGGCATTCCCGGCGACGATCTCGGCGGCGTGCATGACGCGATGCCCTATCTGGTGCAGCAGAACAGGCGGGTCGGCGGCGAACCGATCCAGTCGGTGGCGTGGCCCTCGCATCCCATCATCGCCGGCGGCCAGCATGTCGTCGTCGTCGGCGGCGGCGATACCGCGTCCGACTGCGTCGGCACGGCCTTCCGCCAGGGCGCGGTGCGCGTCACACAGCTCGACATCCGCCCACAGCCGCCGGAGAAGGAAGACAAGCTTTCGGTCTGGCCCTACTGGGCGACGAAGATGCGCACCTCGTCCTCGCAGGCCGAAGGCGCCGAGCGCGAATTCCAGGTGGCGACGCTCGAATTCATCGGCGAGGAAGGCCAGCTGACCGGCGTCAAGTGCTGCGAGGTCGACGACAAGCGCAAGCCGATCGCCGGTACCGAATTCGTCATTCGTGCCGATCTCGCTTTCATCGCCATCGGCTTTGCCGGGCCGGCCGCGGCCGGTGTGGCGAGGGAATTGGAGGGTGAGATGAAGATCGCCACCGACAGCCGCCGCTCGCGCAATGTCGAGGCCAATGACCGCGACTACAAGACCAGCGTCGACAGGCTCTATGCGGCCGGCGACGTGCGTCGTGGCCAGTCGCTGGTCGTCTGGGCGATCCGCGAGGGCCGCCAGGCTGCGCGCGCGATCGACGAGGCGTTGATGGGGTCGAGCGTTCTCCCGCGCTGAGCCCGGCCTCAGAGCCGCGCTGCGAGACTAACGATTGATCGCGGTCGTGGTGTCGGTCGCGGCTGCGGCCTTCGGCGGCCAGGAGAAGTCGTCAGCGCGGCCGGGCGATGCAATCGGTGCCTTGCCCTCGACCACAAGCTTTTCACCGGGCAGGTCCGGATTGGCCTTAGCCGGCGGTGCCGCGCCAAGCAGCTCCGAGCCGCCGTCGAGTGCCGGATCGCTGAGCAGCATCGGCGCGGTGCGGTCGATGACGATGGGGGGCGCGGCCGGCGCCGGCGTCTCGACAGGGGCGCCCGCCGGAGCGGACGGTGTAATCATGCTTCCCGGCGCGGTCAGGCCGAGGATCTTCAGCAGCGGTTTTTCGGTGTAGAAGGCGAGCTTGCGCTTGCCCGCCTTCGAGATATTGATGCCGTCATCGGCGCGCAGCCGCACCGGCTGGCCGTTGATGTCGGGGCCGCTGGTGACGAAGGCGCCGTTCTCGTCGAGAAAGCCGTCCCAGATATCGACGAATTCGCCGCCATGGCTTTCTGCGGCCTGATGGTAGATGTCGTTGAAGGCAAGCATATCCGAGGTCATCTTCGGCACCCGGAACGCCGGCATGCCGACCCAAAGGAAGGGGACCTTGGCCGCGGCGATGGCTTTGCCCAGCGCGTCGGTCCTGCGTTCATATTCCTTGGTCCAGTTCTCGGAACGTGGCTGTTCGCGCACGTCGCCCACCTTCATCGACTGGCGGTCGTTGGAGCCCAGCATGACGATCACGGCGGCGGGTTTTTCGGTCTCGATCAGCGATTTGATCTGTTCGGGCCAGTTGTAGAAATCATCGCGCACGAAGCCGGACGAGCCATTGCTGCGAACGACGATCCTGACG
>NZ_RZPI01000860.1:0-2056 GCF_003998715.1 Mesorhizobium sp. M7A.F.Ca.CA.002.15.2.1 | reverse complement strand
GTACCGTGCGCCACATCAAACGTGCGCGGGATGTGACCGGGGTCTACGGTGCGGCGGGCGGTGGCGGCGCGCTTGGCAAAGGGGCTCAGGTGATCGTCATGACCAATGACAAGGGCGCCCAGCTCGAATTGACGGGCAGGCAGGTCGGCCTGCAGGTCAACGCCGACCTCAGCGGCATGAGCATCTCGCTGAGGTAGCCGTTAGCTCCTCAGGCCCGGCGCTTCCTGCCCCGTCCGCTCGACATATTCCGTATAGCCGCCGCCATAGGTGTGGATGCCTTCGGGCGTCAGTTCCAGCACGCGGTTGGAAAGCGCCGCCAGAAAATGCCGGTCGTGCGAGACGAACAGCATGGTGCCCTCATACTGCGAAAGTGCCGTGATCAGCATCTCCTTGGTGGCGATGTCGAGATGGTTGGTCGGCTCGTCCAGCACCAAAAGGTTGGGCGGGTCGAACAGCATCAGCGCCATCACCAGCCGCGCCTTCTCGCCGCCTGACAGCACACGGCATTTCTTCTCGATCTCGTCGCCGGAAAAGCCGAAGCAGCCTGCGAGTGCCCGCAGCGGCGCCTGGCCGGCCTGGGGGAACGCGTCTTCCAGTGTCTGGAACACAGTGCGCTCGCCTTCCAGCACCTCCATGGCGTGCTGGGCGAAATATCCCATCTTGACACTTGGGCCCCGCGCGACCGTGCCGGTATCGGGCTCGGAAGCGCCGGCGACCAGCTTCAGAAGCGTCGATTTGCCGGCGCCGTTGACGCCCATGATGCACCAGCGCTCGCGGCGGCGGACCTGGAAATCGAGCCCCTCATAGATGCTGCGGCTGCCATAGCCCTTGTGGACGTTCTTCAGCGTGACGACATCCTCACCGCAGCGCGGCGCCGGCAGGAAATCGAAGGACACGGTCTGGCGGCGCTTCGGCGGCTCGACGCGGTCGATCTTGTCCAGCTTCTTCACCCGGCTCTGCACCTGCGCGGCATGCGAGGCGCGCGCCTTGAAGCGCTCGATGAAGGCGATCTCCTTGGCCAGCATCGCCTGCTGGCGCTCGAACTGAGCCTGCTGCTGCTTATCGGCGATCGCCCGCTGCTGCTGGTAGAATTCGTAGTTTCCGGAATAGGCGGTCAGCGAACCGGCGTCGATCTCGACCACCTTGTTGACGATGCGGTTCATGAACTCGCGGTCGTGCGAGGTCATCAGCAGCGCGCCATCATAGTTCTTCAGGAAGGATTCCAGCCAGATCAGGCTCTCCAGGTCGAGATGGTTCGACGGCTCGTCGAGCAGCATGGCGTCGGGCCGCATCAACAGGATGCGGGCCAGCGCCACGCGCATCTTCCAGCCGCCGGACAGCTTTCCGACATCGCCGTCCATCATCTCCTGCGAAAAGCCGAGACCGTCCAGCACTTCGCGGGCGCGGCCATCCAGCGCATAACCGTCGAGTTCCTCGAAGCGGTGCTGCGCCTCGCCATATTTTTCGATGATCTCGTCCATCTGGTCGGCCTGCTCGGGATCGGCCATGGCCGCCTCGAGGGCCGCCATTTCGGCCGCGACTTCGCTGACCGGCCCGGCGCCGTTCATCACTTCGGCGACAGCGCTGTGGCCTTCCATGTCGCCGACATCCTGGCTGAAATAGCCGATGGTGACGCCGCGATCGACCTGCACCTGGCCTTCGTCTGGCTGCTCCTGGCCGGTGATCATGCGAAACAGCGTCGTCTTGCCGGCGCCGTTCGGCCCGACGAGGCCGACCTTCTCGCCCTTCTGCAGGGACGCCGACGCTTCGATGAAGACAAGCTGACGGCCGTTCTGCTTGCTGATGCTTTCAAGTCTGATCATGCGGTGTCCGGGGAATTTTGCTTGCGTGAAACGATTTGCCCGGCGCCTTACGCGAAGGATAGCCGCAAAGGAAGAGGCGCAAGCGCCGCACACCGCCGATCTCCCCCTCGTGGGGGAGATTGGCAGCTTCACCGCCAGACACACTCCAGAAACAAGATTCAACATCCGGGAAAAACTCGCGAAAACATCGCCTGTCATAACCACCCTCGCGGCGGTCACGCGGCCTGCGGCAC